>JBDSPM010000084.1:0-6316 GCA_039930325.1 Saprospiraceae bacterium | reverse complement strand
ATGTACAGGATCTCATCATACTTGACCTTCACCAGCTTCTTGTCGGCTTTCACAAAAAAGAATTCAACACCTTCAGTTCCAGGCTGAGCTGCATCCTGTGTCTCCTCACGATGCCTCAATTCAAATTGCTCAAGCGCTTTATTCACCGCTTTCATAAACCTTTCCAGCGAAATAGGCTTCAACATATAATCGATTGCATTCAGTTCATATCCCTCCAATGCATAATTACTATATGCAGTCGTGAAAATAAACAGGGGAGGATTCGGCAGCGCTTTGATAAGATCGACACCTGACACCTGCGGCATCTGGATATCCAGAAAAATCAAATCGATCGAATGCTTACGCAGCATCTCATTCGCTTCAAACGCATTCGAGCATCTTGATACGAGATTCAATTCCGGGATTTTTGAAATATATGTTTCAAGCACATCCAGCGCCAGAGGTTCATCATCTATGATCAGTGTATTCATTTTATGTTAGATTTTAGATTTCCGTTTGTTTTGCCCCGATGGGGCAAGAAAGATTTTTTTGTTTCATTTGTTACCGACCTATTGCCCCCAAGGGGCAGAAAAGAATTTTGAATATCGAATAATGAATTACGAATTAAGACCTATAATTCAGAGCTCACAACTTAATATTTTCATACTCTCCCGCTTCATGTGCTGCGCGATTTGGGAGTCTTTGCTGACCTCGATATTCTTTACTCAGCCCAGATTACTCAAATAACACAAATTGAATACTCCATTTGATGTTCGTTATTCGTTATTCGTTATTCATTATTCATTATTCTCATTGCCTAATTACTCAAATCCAGCGACAGCTCCACAATATGCTCCTTTTCGCTATCCTCTATGTCAAGCTTGTACTGATTAGGATACAGGAGGCTCAGTCGTCGTCTTACATTCGCCAGGCCTATTCCGCCATTTTGTTTTTCAAGCGGCATTACTGAATGTTTAGGCTTGCTGTTAAGTATTCGAAGCAACAATTTTTCACCCAGTACTTTCATGATGACATGCACATACCCCTCACTGATCTGATGATTGAGCCCATGCTTAAAGCTATTTTCCAGAAATGGAATGAAGATTAACGGAGCTATCATCTGATCAGCCACTTGTCCTTCTACTTTGAACATGATATCAGCCTGCCCGGATTGCCGGAGCTTTTCCATGGCAAGGTAGTTTTCAATATAATTCACTTCTTTTTGCAGAGGAACTCTTCGCTCATTACATTCATAAAGCATGTATCGCATCATCTCAGAAAGCTTGATAACGATCTCAGGCGCTTTATCTGATTTTTTAAGTGTGAGTGCATAAAGACTGTTCAGTGTGTTGAAAAGAAAATGAGGATTGATCTGCGATTTCAGAAACTTTATTTCAGATTGCATCCTTTGCGTTTCAAGTTCTTTCCGGTCCCGTTGATGCCGCTGCCAGTCGGATATGATTTTAATGACGGTCGAACCACCGGCGATCATAAACAGCAGTAAAAAAATGTACTGCTGGTTCATGATCAGAAATTCCCGGGGATCCGCTTCATCGTACGTGATGTAAAGCAGAAGAACCTTGATCGGAGTGAACACAGCTACCATCACAAGCAGCAGTAAACAATACGTCATAAAATTCTTCTGGCTCAGAAACCTGGGAATAAGGTAACCGAGATTGACGTAAACCACAAGAATGTAAAAGGCGAGATTGATCAGCTTCCTCACAATGTCCATCAATGAGCTGCTGCCGGGCGTCCCTGTCATCAACATCATACTGAACACAAGTATCCATAACAACATATGCAAAAACCAGGGTTTCTGGAAGATTTGCATCAGTCGAAACAGAAGATTTCTGTTCAATAATCCGGTCATCCTGCAAAGTTAGACAGGTCGTTGGTTTAATCGGTCTTTTATAGATAAGTCGTGGATTTGTTAGATTATATAGCCAATCCAATCGTCCAACGGCAGATCAGGCTGAATCTCAAAGCAGGATGCATAGATTTTTGTATTCAACTTTATGGCTACCTCATTGTTTTTTTAATGTTGAGGCATAAAATGGCCGGACACCAGAAAAAGTGCCTGCCATTTGTATTCTTTTGGCATCTATTCAGTCATCAAATAGTATATCTTTCGACTTCTACAACCACATGTAATGCCTAAAGACAAAACGAATGAGTTGAATGCTCAGGAATCCATTCAGATCATGCAATCACTGTATTCCGGTTTACTGACTCAGGTAGGTGAAGATCCAAACCGTAATGGCTTACTTAAAACACCAGAGCGTGCTGCAAAGGCCATGCATTTCCTAACCAATGGATATAATATCGATGCGTCAGCTGTATTGATGTCGGCAATGTTCGAGGAGGAATACAGCGAAATGGTCATTGTCAAAGGGATCGAAGTTTATTCCATGTGTGAACATCACCTTCTTCCTTTTTTCGGGAAGGCTCACATCGCTTACATTCCGGATGGAAAGATTGTAGGCCTGAGTAAAATTCCGAGAGTGGTTGATATCTTTTCAAGACGTCCTCAGGTGCAGGAAAGATTAACGCATGAAGTTCTTCAATGTATTGATGAAACACTCAAGCCTTTAGGATGTGCAGTAGTCATCGAGGCCAAACATATGTGCATGATGATGCGGGGCGTGCAAAAACAAAATTCAACAACTACCACTTCAGCCTTTACCGGTCAATTTTTGAAAGTTGAAACACGGAATGAGTTCTTAAATCTGATTTCATCAAATCTGAGTTAATGAGCACGAAAAAGGCATTCTTATTTCCAGGCCAGGGTTCCCAGCTTACCGGTATGGGAGCGGCTTTGTATGAATCTTTTCCTGCTATCAGAATGTATTTCGATCAGGCAGATAATATCCTGGAATACGGACTCAAGAACCTGATGTTTCATGGCGCAGAAGAAAAGCTGAAAAGAACAGAAATAACGCAACCTGCGGTATTTGTGTACAGCTATGCAACTTATAAATCTAAGGAGCCGGAAATTGCCGCTGCTGTTGCCGGCCATTCGTTGGGTGAAATAACTGCCCTGGTAGCCTCAGAAGCTTTAGATTTTGAAGCCGGGCTCAGGTTGGTAAATGCGAGGGCCAGGGCAATGCAGGCAGCCTGCGAGATGAGTGATAGCACAATGTCTGCCATTCTTGGACTCGATGATGACATTGTCAGGCAGATTTGTGA
The DNA here is from genome assembly GCA_039930325.1 of Saprospiraceae bacterium. Taxonomy (GTDB): domain Bacteria; phylum Bacteroidota; class Bacteroidia; order Chitinophagales; family Saprospiraceae; genus Opimibacter. The sequence continues at coordinate 3,148 of JBDSPM010000084.1, read as the reverse complement.
AGACACCCCTGGAATTGTTGTTGCCGCGAATTTTAATTGTCCCGGGCAGGTTGTGATATCCGGCGAAATACCAGCCGTTGAAATGGCAAATGAAGCCTGTCGCAAAGCAGGAGCGAAAAGGGCAATCATGTTGTCCGTAGGAGGTGCATTTCATTCCCCGCTTATGGAGCCGGCAAGAGAAATGTTTGTCAAAGCAGTGGAATTAACTACATTTCGTAAACCCTCAGTACTCGTATTTCAAAATGTAGATGCTTTGCCTTCATTGGATCCCGAAGAAATTAAGCAAAAACTATTAAGTCAGCTTACATCGTCCGTTTTATGGACCACAACCATTGAGAACATGCAATCCAATGGTATAGGCGAATTTGTTGAATACGGAAGCAAAGTATTAGGAGGTTTTGTACGTAAAATATATAAAGAAGCCGTCATAACGTCGTTTGAATAAAGGATGAAGTTTGATGTTCATACAGGAAGATTGCTGATCGCAGAGCCTTTCATGCAGGATGTGAATTTCAGGAGATCCGTCATTCTCGTGACCGATCACAGTGATGATGAAGGAACGGTTGGGTTCATCATCAATAAACCCCTGTCCGTTAAAGTAACCGAACTGGTTGAAGATTTCCCTGAACTTAACTCTTACGCATATTATGGTGGGCCTGTGGCCACGAATACCATTCATTATATGCATAATGTGGGGTTATTGCTGGATGGAAGTACAGAGATCGGCCCGGGTGTTTACTGGGGAGGCGAGTTTGAAAAACTAAAATTCCTAATTGCTCACGAAATGGTGAAAGAGGATAATATCCGTTTTTTCATAGGATATGCTGGCTGGTCCAATGGGCAGTTGAATGAAGAACTGGATCTGGGCTCATGGATTCCATCAGAAATGCACGCTAATTATCTCTTTAAATCCAAGCCAACAAAGCTCTGGAACCAGGTCATGCATCATAAAGGAGACGTATTTAGCGTCCTCGCCCAATTGCCGGAACAGCCAAACCTGAATTGAGTCAGGTTTTACAACCTGTTTTCCTTTAATGTTAAGGACTGCCTATCTTCTTGGGGTTCCCCAGATTTCATTTTTTCAAATCGTACATTTGCAGCTATGCTTTTAGTGAAAGATGTTACGACTACTTTTGGGGACAGGACATTACTTGATAATGTATCATTTGCATTGCGATATGGAGAAAAAGCAGCGTTAATAGGCAGAAATGGATCAGGGAAATCAACTTTATTGAAGATTATAGCCGGATTGGCAGAACCTGATTCGGGCACGATAGACCGGCCCGCGGAGCTTGCTTACCTGAAGCAGGAAATTTCAATCGATCCAAATCTAACGGTTCTGGAAGCTGCTTACTCAGCATTTGACAGGGTTCGTGAGATTAATGCTGAAATAGACGCCATAACGCATTCACTTCAGACCAGCACAGACGATGATGAAATTCTACATTTAAGTCAACGAATGCATGAATTGTATGGGGAGCTTGATCATCATGGCGCCGAAACGATCGAAGGGGATATTGAAAAAGTGCTGAAAGGATTAGGGTTTGAAGATTCAACTTTTGATAAGAAGATATCTCAATTGTCTGGCGGATGGCAGATGCGGGTAGAGCTGGCCAAGCTTTTGTTAAGCAGGCCTGATTTCTTACTTCTCGATGAACCTACTAATCATCTTGACATGCCCTCCATCATATGGCTTGAGAAATATCTTAAGTCATCATCCACCGGCATCCTATTGGTTTCGCACGATAAAAGATTTTTAGATCAGCTTACAGATCGCACAATTGAAATATCCCTTGGAAAAATTTATGATTTACCCCTTCCGTATTCTAAATTCATGGAAGAGCGGATTAAGCTAAAAGAAATTCAACTGGCTTCGTTCCAAAATCAGCAAAAAGATATTGAACGAAAAGAAAAGCTTATAGATCGATTCAGAGCCAAAGCTTCCAAAGCGAGCATGGCCAAATCACTCGAAAAACAGCTTGAAAAAGTAGAGGTCATCGAACTTGAAGAGGAGGATAAATCTGCTATGAAAGTCAAATTCCCTGTTCTTGATCGCGCCCCCAGGCAAATGGTGAAGATTACCCACCTGACTAAGCACTACGGTTCGAAAGAAGTCCTGAACAATATCGATTTTGAATTAGAGCGTGCTGAGAAAATTGCTTTTGTGGGTCAGAATGGCCAGGGTAAAACAACACTTGCTACATTGATAGCCGGAACTACGACTCCTTCTTCCGGAAATCTTGACATCAATGAAAAAGTTTTGATGGGATATTATGCTCAAAATCAAACTGAGCTCTTCGATCCGAAAAAAACGGTGCTCCAGACGATGGAAGAAAAGGCTGCTCCTGAAGTCAGAACAAGGGTCAGGTCCATCTTAGGTTCTTTTTTATTTAGTGGCGAAGATGCAGAGAAAAAGATTTCAGTTTTGTCGGGTGGTGAAAGAGCAAGGCTTGCATTGGCCTGCATGATCCTGTCTCAAACAAATCTGCTGATCATGGACGAGCCAACTCACCACCTGGACATACAAGCTAAGCAAAGATTAAAGGATGCACTAATGGAATATCCGGGGGCATTAATCATCATATCGCATGATAGAGATTTTTTGAACGGATTGACATCAAGAACGCTTGAGTTTAGCGCCGGACAAGTAAAAGAATATCTCGGCGACATTGATGAGATGTTAAGTAAAAAAGGAATTGAGAACCTTGATGCACTAACAGCAGCAAGAGCACAAGCCACTGAGGACAAATCAAAAATTAAGCAAGAGTTGAATCAGGAAGTAAAGGCAGTAAAGGCAGTAAAGGAAACTAAAGCATCTCATTTGGATTCAAGGCCATTGATCAGCCCACAGGAAAAGAAAAATATGCAACGCCGCTTTTCCCAGGTTGAAAAAGAAATTGCTGCGTGTGAATCTGTTATTAAGGAAAATGAAATGAAACTCGCGGATCCGGAGTTTTACAAAGCACCGGATTACTTCAATCACGTCACGAAGTACGATGAGAAAAAGAAAGAACTCGAGCGTTTGATGGGAGAGTGGGAGAAGTTGGCGGATCAATTTTCTAACTCCTGAATGGAGTCATGAAAACAAAAAAAAATGCCGGTATCACCCTTTGATGACCCCGGCAAGTCTCACCCCTTTATTAATCTT
>JBDSPM010000083.1:0-2826 GCA_039930325.1 Saprospiraceae bacterium | reverse complement strand
ATATTGGAAAAATATCAATCGAATCTCTTCCTGCATCAAAAGCCACAATCTTCGTCGACCAATCCCCACCAGCCTGTACATATTCACCGGAAAACCAAAAGGTGTGATCATTGGCAGGATCAACTGACATGGCCTGGTAATCACCGAAACGATCGGCGCCAAGGCTGCCTAAACCGGTAGCAAACTCATACTCCTTAAATGTCATCTCTCCTAATGGGTCGCTTGAATACCGGCCGGTGTATCTTAAAGAGGGAAATTTTTCAAACCCTGCAATTGAATAGGCCAATCCAATATTTCCTTGTCCGTCCATTCCTATGGAAGGCATGAACCTGTGCAGGCCGTCATCAGATCCCACAGTTCCTTCCTGATATAATTTCCAGTCCTGATCAATTACTTTTCGAAATTCCACCCACCTGACACCGGCAACATCTCCGCCTGTGACATCAACCATAAAACTGAGGACAATTGATTCATGATCTTCAAAATTCCTGTAAATAGCTTTATTGCTGATGATCCATTCACCACCATCTATCCCCTGTCCATTCGGCTGGGGTATGCAGGAAAAACCTCCCGTACTTTCCAGCAGGCATCCATCAGTGTCGAATGGCGCAGTGGCGATGGAGCTGATATCAACATGAGAATTTGCCGAATTTGACCAATCAATATTTATTTTATAAACAACGATCTGATCATGATCAGTCGAACCCCAGTCATCATCATTCAGCTTCACAACGATACCCGGACTGTTCTCGGGAGGTGGTTTCATGCCATCCCAATCTACCGGTTGCCCCACTTCGAAAAAGACACCGTTAAGCTTTGGAACGGTGAGGCGCTGGAACCTGACTGAATCAATTCCATTCAGCAGATCATGCCTGTTGATGGCATAGATCGGTGCACTGGCACCTGATTCATTGTCGGTCATAAAATAGGAATCATTCCAGATCGCATATTTTGGAAAATCAGGAAATCGCGGGGTTTGGAAAGTGTATACGTCCCAGGTTCCCCTTGGATCGCCATCATGTGAAATAGCGATAAGAATTCTGTTGCTCGATGGGAATTCAGTAAGGAACCAGCGGTCTGCTTCCTGGTCGTACAAAAGGATCGGATCTCCCGCGGAAGTTTGTTGCACCTGGCTCCAGATGGTATTTGCCGTGATGAGATTGCTTACCGCATGACCGGATTTATCGTAGACACGCAGGAAAGTGGCATTCACTATTTCAACATAAAAATCCTTGCCGACATCCCCATTCACATCAGGAGGTTCAGATCCGGATACAGATTCATTTATTCCTTCAAATGTGAATTCAGGGAGAATTTCATTTTCCAATCCTCTTGAATGATTGGCTGTGAATAATGGATCTGCACCTTTCGGAAGTGAATTCAGATTATGAAGGCCTCGTTGACGTCTCCCTGCAAAATTTGGAACTATATGCGGTTTATTGGATTCACGCTTTTCAAGCTTCTGAGGATCTGTGGCGGCCATGGAGATTGATTCTGAAAGTGGCCTGGTAGTGCCAAGTTTCAGCACATAACTTTTCTCAGCTGTAAAATATTTTTGCGCACGGACCGTATCCGATGGTATCAAAAGGAATAATGAACATATGATAAGATAAAATACCGAATCCATCCAATGGAAACTTAACCAGCCGGAAGCTTTTTTCATGTCTCAAAGCTATTCAAAAAGATTAAATTATTCTGGAAAGAAGGTTAACATTGATGGCAGTCTCAGGAAACATCGCATTATTTCAACAGCTATTACTCTTTACCAACATGTAAAATTGGTTGTATAAATAAGAACCATTTAATATGATGTTTAGAATCTATTCTATGCCATGCAGACCTGGACAATGATGGCTGCATTCATACAACCGGGTAATGCACAAGTAGCTCAAATAAGCTTATAACGTTTATCATGAATACCTGAAACGGTACCTCGTGAAATGTATATTATTCTCTAATCTAAAAGGACGAGGTTTGCAAATTGGTATTCTGTTCCATTAATTCATTTTCATTAAGTAAAATGCAGATAATCGATAATATGATCAATAAAATACAATTTACTGAATTCAATTTATTGAAAAAAACACTTTTCAAAAACCTGCAATAAGATCAGGTTGAATTTTGTTATTGCTTCCTCCAAACATGATAAATAAAAAATACTTTTGTGAATAATAATCATCTTAACTTTGCAGGTGTATTCGAAAAGCGAAGGATGATCATTTCTAATATAATTCAATTCATCTTCCTTTTCAAGAGAACTATTTTTTCACTTAACTAAAACGTATCATGAGTAATGATCCCGAATTGAAAGCAATGGCAGAAGTGTATGACGCTCTGTCTGGTCTTAGTGGGGATACCCAAAAAAGAGTTGTGGATTGGGTATTGGCCAAATTGAAAAGCCCTTCTGAAGGAGGAGCTTCTTCAGGTTCCAGGCGAGGCCGGAAACCAGGTTCAAAAAATGCAGGTAAGAAGAGAGGTCCTAAAGCAAGTGCTAAAGCCGCACCAAAGAAAAGTGCCGGTGCTAAACGCGGACCAAAACCTGGCAAGAAAAAAGGACGCAAACCAGGAACTAAAAATGTTGCTGTGAAGAGTACAGGTGCAAAGCGTGGACCTAAACCCGGCTCAAAACGCGGTCGCAAACCTGGTACCGCTAAAGCATCAGGCACCGTTGCAAAGAAAACCGGTAAGCGAGGAAGACCTGCAGGTTCAGGAAATAAATCTGCTTCGAAGAAAGCCGCTTCGAAAGGAACAAGAAGAGGCAGGCCCCGCAAAGTATCAGCAACCCCCGGAAGTATGATGACAACCTCCTGATCTGAATTACCCGAA
>JBDSPM010000082.1:0-2878 GCA_039930325.1 Saprospiraceae bacterium | reverse complement strand
CCAAAGACGAAGTCGTGACGCGGGAGAGAAGTGAGAGCGTGAGAGCGTAAGAGCGTAAGAGCGTGAGAGAGTAAGAGAGTGAGATGTAAGGTGTGAGACATTACCAAAAATCTTTAATTGCCACGGCTTTTAAGCCGTGGTTCAGATATAAAATATAGTATGGCTTTAGCCATTGGGAAAATCCAAACTCATCCCTTTTTCTGTTTAGCAATCATCTAAAATCCACAATTCAATGGGCAATAAACCGATCACTGATTTCATTCTTCATCATTACCGGCATTTCAATGCGGCGGCTTTGGTGGATGCTGCAAAAGGTTATGTAACACATCTTGACGAAGGAGGTAAAATGATGGTCACGCTCGCAGGAGCGATGAGTACTGCTGAACTGGGACTCAGCCTGGCTGAAATGATCCGTCAGGATAAAATCAGCATCATCAGCTGCACGGGTGCGAATCTTGAAGAAGATATTATGAACCTGGTAGCACATTCCCATTATAAAAGAGTGCCTAACTACAGGGATCTGAGTCCCCAGGAAGAATGGGAACTGCTTGAAAACCACTACAACCGCGTCACTGATACCTGCATCCCTGAAGAAGAAGCTTTCCGACGAATACAAAAACATATCTACAAAATCTGGAAAGATGCAGAGGAGAATGGTGAACGATACTTTCCACATGAATACATGTTCAAAATGTTGCTCAGTGGTGTTCTTGAAGAGCATTACGAAATAGATCCGAAGAATAGCTGGATGCTGGCTGCTGCGGAAAAAAATATTCCTATCGTCGTACCCGGATGGGAAGACAGTACGATGGGGAATATTTTCTCATCCTACATCATTAAGAATGAACTTAAAGCTTCCACCATGAAAAGTGGAATTGAATATATGGTATGGCTAGCCGATTGGTACAGGCATAATTCTGGTGGCAAAGGCATTGGCTTCTTTCAGATAGGGGGTGGCATTGCCGGTGATTTTCCAATCTGTGTTGTGCCTATGATGTACCAGGACCTGGAATGGCATGACGTACCTTTCTGGAGTTATTTTTGTCAGATTTCAGATTCTACAACTTCCTATGGTTCTTATTCGGGGGCCGTGCCTAATGAAAAAATCACATGGGGCAAGCTTGACATTCATACTCCGAAATTCATAGTAGAATCCGATGCAACGATTGTTGCACCTTTGATTTTTGCATATATTTTAGGTTGGTGAATCTTCGCCCCTTGAATTCTGCGAATTCTGTTCCCCCGAGGGGAACTTGCATAGGGCATAGAGCAAAGGGCAAAGGGGCTATTATCAGGGAAGAACTTAGATATTTATGTGTAAGATTTCTTCCGTCAAAAATTCACAATTCACATCTCCACAAAATTCCTGATCATTTTTTTGCCTTCAGGTGTGAGAATAGATTCAGGATGGAATTGAACTCCGAAAGTTGGGTGCGAGCGATGACGGCAGGCCATAATTTGCTCTTCTTCATCTATTGCTGTAATTATAAGTTCTTCCGGAATTGTATGTGAATTACATACCCAACTGTGATATCTGCCCGCCATAAATGGATTACTTATTCCCTGTAGAATGGGATCACCTGGATCTGTGATCAACACCCTGGAAGATACTCCATGATGAACACAATTCAGATTGAATAATCGGCCTCCAAATGCTTCGAAGATGGCCTGCATGCCCAGGCAAACTCCGAGAATAGGGATATGTCCACTCAATCGCTTTATAGTTTGAATGATGGCGCCGTTTTGAGATGGAAGACCGGGACCTGGTGAAATAACAATTTTGTCAAATACCCTTAAATCTGAATCACTGTGATCATCATTTTTGAACACTTTCAGCAGAACATTGGGTTGTTCCTCAAAATACTGGGCTAAGATGTAGGTAAAAGAATCGTAATTGTCAATCAGAGCAATATTCATAGGGCATTCCGAATCATATTTCTGGCTAAACTGCCAGCGGAGAAACCTGAAATTATAAAAAATGTATATTTGCGGTCCGGTTTTTAACCTGCGGAAGTAGCTCAGTTGGTAGAGCACGACCTTGCCAAGGTCGGGGTCGCGAGTTCGAGTCTCGTTTTCCGCTCAAGGCCCTGAAATAAGTTCGGGGCTTTTTTTATCAATTATACTTCGACAAGTCGACTAGCCCTTTTACTTAACCTTTTGCTGAGAATCTTCCATCTTACTAATGTGACTTGGGTAAAATCCATTTAGCCTAAATGCAATTGGAAATTATAAAACAAAATTGACCTGAAGGCCAATAACCATAAGGCTTTGGCAAAATTCATTTCGTCGAAATTAAATTGGAAATTTTAGAGATAATCTATCAGATTAAAGATCACCTTCCCTCCGTCTCTGCCCTTCTCCTTTATTGTACCCGGAGCCGGAATCGAACCGGCACGACCTTTTAGGGTCACAGGATTTTAAGTCCTGCGTGTCTACCTGTTTCACCACCCGGGCAAGTAGTCCTACGCAAATGTAGTATTATTCAACAGTTAGCATATATGCCAACCATGAACTTAATTAATTTAGAATTGGAAAATTTAACACCTGGATATTCAGGAATACTGAAAGCAGTTATATGCTTTCTTCGCCCTGTTTCTTAGTGCGGTAGACAGCCTTTAGTACCTGGTTCCTACGTATAACGGATGGCTTTACGAACTCCTTGCGGCGGCGTAATTCCTGTATCAATCTGACGTTTTGAACTTTACGTTTGTACCGCTTGAGTGCGCGGTCAATGGATTCTGTGTCTTTTACTTCGATTATAAGCATTCTGAATAGGATAAATTTTTAGCGGGGCAAAGGTAGGTTTCTTTTATTAATCTACCAATACCCCGCTAATTCAGTCTTTTGGGGGTGCCTGGAATATAATCTGCATTTTTAC
>JBDSPM010000081.1:0-3729 GCA_039930325.1 Saprospiraceae bacterium | reverse complement strand
CATACCTTGATGTGTGGGATCGAACGTAAAAATGATACGGGGTCAGATGTGGTCATGAAATGGTTTCAGTGGAAAGATAAAAACAACATTAGTATTCATGTACTGCCAGACATATCATTTTGTTTTCGCATTGCCCAAGGATATGATGAGCCCGCCTTTCTGTCTGCCCTCCTTTTGCCTTTTTTGAGACCTGTCAATTGCTTTTTATTATCTTGTACTTAAACCAACCCTTTCACTATGGCCACCAACCTTCTGCAATTCCGGAAAGGAATTCACGCCTCGAAAAAGCAAATTATTCAGGATCAATATTCTAAAATCGTTGCCCTTCGCAAAAAGAGGATTGATAAAACTGAAGCCTCACTTCGCAAACTGAACAATCAGTTTAAGAAGGACATGAAGTCCTTGATTACTCCGGAAGAAAAGAAAAACGCAATTGCGGCAATTAAAGAAGCCCGAATGACAACATCTCGTGCTCTAATTCGCAAGAAGCATGACGATGATGATACAATTTTGAAACCTGTAATAGCAAAAACACGTGCTTCATTTCAAAGATGTTTTGCAAAATTTAATTCCATCACTGCTACCAGGCGAAAATTCAGAGCAGACCTGAATGGAGTTTTGGCCGAATTCAGTGAAAGTGCTTTCGTACTTCATGATAGCTTGCTCGTTAACCTGCCCGATTTGGTTCTCTTGCCCAATGACGCAGACAGGTTTGTGCCACCGTATGATGTCACTGAAATAGAAAATTTTGTTGAAATTGATCCAAAGAAAGGGCATCATCAAATAGCTGATGCAAGGACAGGATTTATATCTACCTTATTTGATGTGAGTTTCGAAGGAAGGGATAATTTCTTCCTTTCTGTAGAGGGCTTTGCCTTTCGATCTTCAACCGCGGTAGGTAAGCTTTACATTATGCCCAGAACGGGAATTCTAAGGGTAACAATCGTCGCTCAGAACACACGCAGTTTTCTTTCAGCATCCCTTAAGGATACGTTTGGTTTCTCGGATGGTGATATCAGGCTCAGTGCAGGTATTTATCTCCATGTGATCGCTGTGCATGACCTTGGCACCAATGAAATTGAAATGAGTTCCATGTCGATCAGTAGTGGGGGTGATGATGTATCCAAAACCCAGGAGAATCTGCAAACTGCAAATCCTTTTACCGTGACCCTTACCAGCACATCTGCTTATGCGCAGGGCGAACCGGTAGCCATCATGGTGGGTTCGGTATTAAATGCTTTTGACCATGCTGATGACATGGTAGCCAGTAATTTTTTCCATGTAGCTTGGCAGATCAAAGAAATTATTGTTCAGGTGATTTAATTACTTTTTAAAATTATCAACTATGGAAACCAATTCACATTCTTTTCAGAAAGGAGTCACTGCTTCCAGAAAGAAGAAAATAATTGCATCATTAAACGAGTTGAACGAAGCCAGGAATAAAAGGCATGTAGAATCCATTACGCCTTTCAATCAACTGACGAAAAAATTCAGGAAAGAACTAAAACCCCTTCTCGATGCAAAAGAATTGAAAAACGCTCGCTCGATTGTGGCAGATTTTCAGGAGGCAAGTGCAATAGCTTTATTAAAACCTGGGAATTCAACTGATGATGAAATACTTGGTCCTGTAAAGCGGAAATTCAAAACCATTTTTCAAAAAAATTTCAAAGAATTTTCCACGATATCTGGTTTGAAACGGAATTACAGAGGAGAGTTTGACAAACTCAATACTGATTTCCGTAGTGCTTTCGCCTTCGTATTCGATCATATCGCAATTGATCTTTCAAACATTTTTCAAACACGAAAAGGTAAAGGGACTCATTTCCGGCCTCCTTTTGAATTCGGTGATTACGCGACATTCACTAACATCAATTTTGTTGATGAAGATCACTCCCGGCAGATACTTCAAACAGGATTGGTGACGAATGAAATTCATTTCAGGCATCACGGCGGCGGTTCATTCAACCCGATACCTGTCTTTGAATCTTTTTCAGCAATGGGTATCAATTTTCAAATGCAAAAAACAGGTATTATCCGGGCAACGATTACGGCCCAGAATACAAGGAGCTTATTACAAGCAACCATCGAGGATAATTTTGGATTCTCTGATGGAAATGTTGAGATGAGCACCGGTATTTTTATTGATGTCATCCATCCTAATAATGTTGGAATTAACCAAAAAGTCTTTAGCACCTTGACTTTATCAACAGGAGGAGATGATGTCTTTAAGAGCCAGGAGAATATCCAGGCAGGCACACCTTTCAAATTAGTACTTCAAAGCACTGGTGCTTTTGCTGCCGGGGATACTCTTCAGATCATGATTGGATCTAATGTCAGGATGAGAAGTGACATGGATGACATGACAAGTACCCTTGAAACGGTAGTGGCCTGGCAAATTAAAGATGTATTTATCCAGGTGATCTAAACCATCACCTATTCAATGGCTCAAAGCAAATTGGATTCTTGATAATATTGAAAACGTAGCTCCGCGCATTCATGATTTACAATCTTTATACTCCCAGACAGATTTGACAATGCCTGCCGATCTGATTGATCTTCTGGATACAATCAATCGATGGAATCTTGAAGGTCGGTATCCGGATTACCGTTTTAGTCTTCAGCGGCTAGCAACTGATGAATATGTAACACAGCAATTTGAGAAACTCAAGAAAATAAAAGAATGCTTACTCGTAAGGCTTTAGCAGAATTGTTGGCCGGTGTCCGGGAAGAACTATGCAGTTTAGGTTTGTCCCCGGACCGGATGATATTATTTGGCTCGTATGTCAATGGGGGTATCCATACGAATAGCGATATTGATATTGCAGTTTGGAATCAACAATTTACAGGTGAAGGACTTATTGATCTTGAGAAAATAAGGCCTTTGCTCCGGAAATTCAGAGGATTGGATTTAAAGACTTTCCCTAGTGGCGCAACAGCGGATAATTTTGATCCATTTATTGAGGTGATTGAGAAGACGGGTGTGGAGATATGGGTTGTACAGGGTGGGACATAATGATTTCAGGAAGAGTCATTCAGGTCGGATGTGTTTTTGTTGCTGAAGGTCCAAATAGGTCTTCAGGATAAGGACGTAAGCTTCAAAAGGCGTAACAGTCGCCGCTTGTGATCTATGCTGGAAAAATCAAGTAAGCATTTTCTTCTCTCAGGGTCTTCAGAGATCCCATGGATCAGAGGTTTTCGATGATTCTGTTTTTCACTGCAGTTATAATTTCGTCAGCGTTTATATTTTGATTGCCGTTAATCTGGTGCTTCAAACTTGTGTTCCAGGCTTTACGTACCCTTTCGATGGAAACCGGTTCTACCAATTGTTCAGGTCCTTGGTATGGTATCTCTTTATAGGCCATTTTCTTAAGGAATAAAGGTTTGATATTCTGCCAGTCCGCAGGATTAAAATCTTGGGTAAGATTATATATGTCAAAATAATCCCTTGGTGCAGTATACGATCGCTGTATCAAAGCCCTGAGTTTTTCGGCCAGGACTTCATCCAGGGTATAACACAATATTGGTTCTCGTGAAATCAACGAATCGCTAAATGGATGATAAATACTTTTCTGTGCTGGATTGTGTACAATAATTTCTTCGGTTGATATTTCCAGCTTGATTGTAGTCTTCCATCGATCAGGAGAAGGGGGTTGCTCATTTTTATCGTGATGGGCACCCCAATATTTTATTCTTACCTTAAAACCTTTCCTGATATTTTGATGAAACATC
>JBDSPM010000080.1:0-2674 GCA_039930325.1 Saprospiraceae bacterium | reverse complement strand
CCTGCCCTGAAATTAGCTAATGGGTTAGTAACTTCTCCGCGCGCAAAGGTTATGATTGTTTGACCCGACGATTGATCCACAGTGGTCAGTTCAAGGCTTCGAAGAATTTGATAACGTTCTTCTTTTTCATTTATATTGTCAAGCCACAGTCCGGCTAATCCACCCGTCCCGTCACCACTTTCATTTCCTATTCGGGCCAGCATATGCTCCCGGGCAATGAAGCTCGTAAATGCTTTGAAATAATGCTTTTCACCCGGGGACAATCCTGAATAAACCTTTTGCCAGCATTGAATATTTTTTTGAATAAACCCTTTTAGCCCGGCATACCGAAGCGAATCAATTTCTTCAAAAATATCCCTGCTACCCTCTTTCTCCACTTGCAGCATTCTGAATTGTAGCAATACCAATTCATTTCGATTCTGAATGGTTTCTTTTTGCAATGATTCCACAGATACTGCATATCGCAGGGGATTTTCTGCGATAGCCGAATACAAAATATAATTGGCCCTGTGATGTTTCGGCCCATGCACTGATTTAATGAGAAGCTCATAAAGCAAGGTCTGCTGATAATTCGAGCTGCTGAGGCCATAGCTGTTTGGCATAAACGGCTTTCCGCTTTTAAGCTCAATAATGGAGGCGCCTTCTTCTTTTTCATGATGAAAATACAGATCAAGCCTTCCCTTTATTCCATATTGCGGACTGAAATAACTTGGTTCAATAACACAAAGTTGCCTGTCGATTCCTAAAATGGGAAATCGTTCTTCAATAACTTTTAGAATATTTGCAAAATGCGGTTCCATCCTGTTTCGCATATTCTTCACTTTATCATCCGTCATCTGAACATATTCAACGGGGTATATCTTGAATGAACGCGTGAATAAATCTGCATACGGCAACCGGGTGTCCCTGATCAATTCATCCAGAAAAAAATTAGCCACCTGCCCGATCATGATCGCTTCAGACGTATCCGACGGGAGAAACAAATCGATGAGATTGACTGCAAGCGGATCCGGTCCATTCGACCATGCACCTGCGATAGAGGTGACATCAAGCAAAAGATCCGGCATGATGACTATGTATCCCGGGATGTATTGATTTTCTTCGGTACATTCAATATCGGTCAATCCCAAAATGATCGGTAATCCTATTTCCTTAAGCGCTAATTCTAAAGTGTCAGAATAGATATCATTAATTCCTTCTACACAATAATGAAGGATGCATGTTTTATCAGGCTCCTCTTCATCTAAAATCGTAAGCACTTTATTCTCTTTATCCCATTCTATTGCAACGACGCGTGCAAATTTTTTTTTAAACCTTCCGGGCCTGCGAGCTGGTGGAAGCTGTGGCAGGGACGGAAAAACAATGGCCTGAGAATGAACTGGCTCAGAAGAATCAGACTTGGTAAGTGCTAAAAGATATTCAATGGTTCCTTTGAGAATCGGCAATACCTCATGATCTGACAATTGCCTTTTCTTCAACTCTCTTCGTGGAATTTGAAAGGCATATGACCAGGCTCTGGTCAGTTGATATCGTGACGTAACATAGCTGACCCTGGCAAAAAGAGTATTAAAATGAAGCGCAGACGCATCTGTAAGTACAGCAATGAGATCTGTATATATCTTCAATAAATACTGACATCTCTCTTCTTCGGTATGTACTTCTCCCAATACCCGATGATAGAGATTTTCAATTCCGGGGATCCTGATATTCATAACTGGTGAAAAAATAATACTTAAAAATAAGGAAGTTTATAATATGGTACCCAAAATAAATGAAGTGATAGATTTGTTCAGCAACGTATGTGTCAGGCTAATTGTGGCACATTTGCGATTGAGCCAGTGGCGCAGCAGATGTGCCACAATTGCAGTCTAGCGAACAACTGCTCCCCCTTGTAAGAGTCCAGACTAATGGTGGCACATTTGTGATTCAGGCAGCGACGCGGCAGATGTGCCACAATTGCTACTCACAGCCTTCCATTTTAGTACATTTGATGACGATCGGTACACTTTCACTCATCCAGCATTCAATTCCTTATGGCAACCAACTTAATAGCCCAGTTTAAAAGCGCATTTGGTGAAACCCTGGTAAGACAATGCAGTGTACAGCTTGGTGAATCTGCACAAAGTATATCATCATCTATCGACACAATCGTGCCTTCCTTACTGGGATCCATTATATCAAAGGGGAGCTTAGATGCAGGGGCCCTGATGGAATTTACTGCAAATGATAATCTTTCTGAATTGGATTTGACTGAGAATGTAGTAAGCCAAGCAGAACTGGATTTTGATACATTAATATCAAAAGGTTCTATAATCTTAAATTATCTGACAGGTAATAAATTGACAGGAATTATAGACGTTGTGTCATCCGGTTCCGGATTAAAGACTTCTTCAGCCAGTTCTATGCTTAAGATCATTGCTCCGCTTTTTTTAGGCTTTTTCAGGCGTGTTGTTAAAGAAAATTCTATTAGCCCTGCAGGTATAAAGGATTTTCTTCTATCTCAAACGGAATTTGTAAATGAAAGTATTCCACCACGATTACATGCACTTCTTGTTTCAGATCGTGTGACACCTGTCCCGGATGCTCCACTAGAGAATGGCGAAATTATTATTCCAAATCCATCAACAGGAATGTCGAAAGTTCTTCCATGGATTATCTTAATGCTGGCTTCTCT
>JBDSPM010000079.1:0-4432 GCA_039930325.1 Saprospiraceae bacterium | reverse complement strand
AATATTTAAGCGCGATCCGTTTGAGAAATGCCACAAACAGTTTCGGGGGAAATTCAAAAAAGGACTTTGTCACTGATAAATGAGAGATTTCATCTCCATATCGTGCTTTCATAGGAATATCCTGCACCACGGCACCCACATGATATAATTCAATCAGCATGGAGGATTCAAAAAAATACCTCTGATGTATTTTATTAAAATCTACATTTTTAAGTGTTTCATTATTTATTGCGGTGTAGCCATTATTGGGATCGAAAATATTCCAGTACCCTGAAGCAGCTTTAATTAAAAAGCTTAATCCGAGATTGCCGAATCTGCGGAGAAGCGGCATTTGCTGTAATGCTTTTAGATCTCTGAATCGATTTCCTTTTGTAAAATCGGCTTTACCCGAACGTATGGGCTCTACCATTTCATCAAAATATCCGGTATCCATCTGACCATCACCATCTAATTTAATCATGATATCCGAATTGAGCTCAAGAGCTTTCGAATAACCTGTCATCATAGCTCCGCCGACACCCTGATTGATTGTATGATTGATTGAAATAAGTTTCGCATTATTTGATGCCAGGCGGGTCAATATATTTTCTGTTTCATCTTTTGAGCAGTCATTCACAGTGATGATATACGACACCTGCCCGGGCAATTCACGAATCACTTTTTCGATGTGATTAGCCACATTGTAACACGGTATCACTACGGTGATGATCATTGATCATTTCGTTTATAGATGAGTATTCCCGGAGCGCTTTTTACGGGTGTCATACATTCTACTTCTACCGGTTGGGGCTGGTATGTAAAGGCTATATATTTTATTCCGATTTGCTGAAGACGTGGCGAACAGGGATCCATCCTAATAGAATACCTGTCAGGCTGAATCAGGGTGAATTTGACAGAATCCTGGTCAATAAAAGGGAGAACATCAATATGCGCATACCTGTTGTAGATGCTGTCACTTTTCATCTCAGGGTCCAGTATATGCATCTTATCCAGGGGAGGAATACATTGGTTCCCATTTAAA
This sequence comes from Saprospiraceae bacterium, assembly GCA_039930325.1. GTDB lineage: Bacteria > Bacteroidota > Bacteroidia > Chitinophagales > Saprospiraceae > Opimibacter. Next base: position 3,411 of record JBDSPM010000079.1, on the reverse strand, counting down.
ACATTCACTCCTGCGGCCTTCAGAAAATTTCCATACGTGAAACTTCCAAAAAGGATCCAGCCTTGGCCAGGGTCGCTGTGCTCAACCTCCGAAACGGCTTTATACACTGCATTGTCAAAATACGGAGACAAGCCTTTGCTCAAAGGATTAATTCTTGCATTCGGAAGGAGGATCAGAAGCCCCAGGGCGAAAAATGAATATTTAAATACTTTATTAAGATTAAAAGACACCATCAGCCAAACGAGGGCCGTGTAAATTAAGGTGGACTTCCAAACCTGGGCAGTGGTGAAAAACTGGCTTGACTGCTTATTCAGCAGGTAATTTATTGAATACATTATTCCAAAAATAATCACTAATGAAATAATTTTAGTGACCATGTTATTTTTCATGACTACATTTTTATGATGTGCCAGGAATAATAATGTAGTGAGCACATTGGCAAATCCAAGAATAAAGAAAGACCTGTACGATGGGCTGACATTAAATAAGGTCAGTTTTGCTAAAATGCCTGGAAAACCTATCAGCATCCAAAATAAAACGACACACTGAAAAATAACCAGTGCGATCAGCAGGGGATTCGTTTTCCTGGATTTAATAAAGTCAATGAGGATAATAATCGATGCAAAGGGGGATATAAATAAAAAAGAGGATGCTTCACAAATATTTCCCCAATTCGCCGGGTATTTTATCATATTCATGAACATGCTGAAATTGTCTGTAAATAGTTTTATAAACTGAAAGTCTCCGCCTTTTTCATCACGCCTTCCGGGATAAACTGTATTCGACATTAAGTGGATGGTCTCCCGGGTTTCGTGATAGAATACATAGATAAAAATCAATAAAATAGCAAAGCTGCTGCCAAATGCAATTAATTTCAGGCGTAAACCCGATTTGAATTTTATGCGCAATTCATTCTTATGGACCAAAAGGTATCCGGCAATCAGCACCATTAATAAATACGCCATGGGGACCTGGTATGCAGGATATATCACAACGACAAATGAAAAAGAAGAAATGAGAAATAAAATAGAGCTAATGATCAGCGCTCTCGGCTTGTCCGAATACAGAATATAAATAAATGCAATAGTGGCAGTCAGGCCATAGGTGAATAATTCAGTACTCATGGACCACCACTGGACAGCGGATGAAAGAAAAAGCCACAAGCTTCCGAACAAACTGATTAGAAAATTATTTCTCGAAAACAGCATGAGAAATAAAAAGGAGGCAATTAAAAAGGGCCAAATACGGAAATTCCATTGCCAGGAAAAAGCCCTCTCTATATCAAGTGTATAAAAGCCCCAGAAGGAAGGTCTGATGAAACTCACCAAATGATTCGTAGGCAGTCCAAACAAAAGAGGCGTTTTTCCGGCACCGAGGGCCTCATTGGAAACAGGAAATCCTTCCTTCACCTGTGCTATTTCCATACTTGATGATACCAGCCACTCGTCAGATCGTATTAGCAAGGGTTCTCCGGCTAAAAGGCCACGCCTTGGATTACCCCCATCCTGAACCATAACATTCCATCTAGGTATCGATGAGTTGTGCCATTTCAGGGCAACAAACAAGAAAAAGAGGAATAAGCATGATCCGATAAAAATCCACACTTTGGTATCGAAGTGGATCAATTCAAACTCTTGCTTTCGTACTTTTACAGTGGAAACCGGAACAACCCGGCCAACAGGTACTGTTTTTTTTGTTTTTGTTACTGGCTTTCTTTTTTTTTGGCTCATCTTGAATTGGAAAAATCAGATAAAGTCAATCCATTATAACCAGTGACCATAGGGAATCATTAGGGATTTGACCATTCGGAAAGCCTAAGATACACGATGTTTATTTTTTAAGGTATATATACGTCGCATCCTTATCATCTGCCGGTAAAAGCGTCCTGAACTGATGGTTGAAAGCCGGCCTGAAATTGAGCTCAGGGATATTGTTCACCGGGTTATCTTTTACAGGGAATTTCTGGGGCTCATACGGAGCAGCCTGTAGAAATGTATTAAACACATTTGTATAATTTCCCCATGTCTTCCGGTAGGCGATGACATCAGGCTGAATGATAGAATCTTGCCTGAGATTATTTCCCGTAAAACCCATGATCACTTTACTGTTTAGATAATACATGTACGAAGTCTCTTCATAATTAGCCGCAATCACTAGAGAATCAGCATTAGGATATTTCTCTTGGAGATAAGGAATGGTATAATCCAATGGCCCCATATATTGATGTGTCAACTCATGTAGATGACCGGATATATAAGTGAAATTTTTGGCAACCATGAATAGAATGGCACTGCAAAAAATCAAAATGGGCATCATCATTTTGTAGGAGACCAACTGACTGCTTTTTACTGAATACTGCTTAAGCAATGCCAGAAAATCCAGAATAATAATAGATGCGAGCACCGGCTGCATGTAAATAATGTAGCGTGTATATATGAAATTGGGAATCTTCGCGATCGTAAAGAGAAAAACTATAAATACCAGCGTCAAAAAACAAGAAGCCCGGAAAACAGGTGACTTTAGGTTAACAAGCGATTTTATTTCCAGACCGGTTAATAATTTTAAAATAATAGCAAGCCACAGTAATTCAAAATTCTTGAAATAAGTAAACACGGTTGAAACGTTGGTCCAGTATACTTCACTGTTGTAATTATTGAAGTCACTCATGGCCCTTGATATCTCAAATGTCCTGAAATAAGTAAGGAGAGGAAAGACCGCTGCAACTGAAATTAAAAGGACAGCAAGAACCGGTAATGCACTTCTGATGTATCCTCTAAAATCAGATTTCATGGTTTGGGAAATAGCCATGATCAATTCTGATAAACCAATTGAAATCAGTAGAATAAAATATACCGGAGCGAAGGTGTTGAACAAAAACCATAACGAAACTGATAAGCCGGCGATGAACAGTATTTTATTAAAAGACCTGTGAAATCTAAAGGTGATGTACATACCAAGAATGATGGAGGTAAACAACAAAGTCAATGAATAATATCTTACTTCCCGCACAAGCAAGGCCAGTGAAACCGACCATAATTCGAGGAACAGGAATAAGGATAAAAATGCATGCCTGCCAAATTTATCGGTAAACAACCTTGAGATAAAAAATCCAAAAAGAAATATTCCTAACGTCCCTGCCAGGGCAAATGTCGAGCGGTAAATCCCGGTTTTTGTAAATATATTTTCGGAAGCGGACGCAAGTTTATATCCTATGACTCCAAAGTAATATTGAAACCAACCCGCACCTCCTACATACGCATCGTTTTTTTCATTTATCCCCAGCGTAGGATTGCTGTGTCGCAAGTCATAGAAAACATTTTTTCCATCATGCACTTTGGGATATCCATACTGGATCACCCTTTCTGAGCCAATGGCGGTCATGCTCTCATCCGCCCAGAAAAGAGGATAGGA
>JBDSPM010000078.1:0-4961 GCA_039930325.1 Saprospiraceae bacterium | reverse complement strand
CGACCCAGCGCTTTGACTGGAAACTTACCAATCTTGTAAGGTATATTCTCAGTTTTTAAACTTTCTTCTGTTTTTCCAACCGAAGCAAATTCAGGCCATGTATAAACAACACCAGGAATCAGATTATAATCGATATGCGGTTGCTGACCAGCCATTGTCTCGGCTACAAACATTCCTTCTTCTTCTGCTTTATGGGCAAGCATGGCACCTTTAACCACATCACCAATTGCATAAATAGTTGGTTCGTCCGTCAGCAAATGTTCATCGACCTTTATTCTGCCTTTCTCGTCAAGCTTCACTTTTGTATTCTCCAAACTCAATCCTTCAGTATAGGGACGACGACCGATGGCAATCAGACAATATTCAGTTTCAATGGATTTGTTTTCTCCACCTTCCCCGCGAGATTTAAATGTGACAAGCGCTTTTTTTGCATCGCCTTTCACTGCTAAAACTTCATGATTGAGGTAAAATGTAATGCCAAGCTTTTTTAGCGATCGCATTAATTCTTTGCTGCAATCCATATCCATACCGGGAAGGATCCTGTCCATATATTCCACCACGTCCACCTTCGTTCCCAACCGTGCAAAGACGGAACCTAACTCAAGGCCAATCACTCCCGCACCTATGATTACCATATTTTTGGGCAGCCTGGTGATGTTAAGTGCTTCAGTAGAAGTGATTACTCTTTTCTTATCATAACCCATTGATCCAGGTGTGACAGGTTTGGAGCCTGTAGCTATGATGACTTTTTTTGTTTCAAGAATAGTTTCCTTTTTATCTGCAGATGCTACTTTGATATGTGTAGCATCCACAAATGAACCGACGCCAGTGAAAACATCAAGTTTATTTTTCTTCATCAGGAAGGCTACTCCATCACAGGTCTGTTTTACCACATCATTCTTTCGGGAAATCATCTGGTTTAAATTCAGCGAAATTTTTTCTGCCTGAATACCATGATCCGGAAAATCATTTTGCAGCTTATGATAATGTTCGGACGAATCAAGCAATGCTTTTGACGGAATACATCCCACATTAAGGCAAGTACCACCCAGAGTGGAATACTTTTCAACGATTGCGGTCTTCATTCCCAACTGAGCAGCCCGAATGGCTGCGACATATCCTCCGGGTCCCGAACCGATAACTATCACATCATATATCATGCTGCCGGAGGAGTTTGCGGGGGTCTGTCACCTTCAGGTCGAGGTCCCCTGTTGCGATTTCGATTGCGATTTTTATTTTTCTTCTTAGGTCCGGTTGGTGGAATTGAACCATCAGCAGGTCTTTGCATGCGTGGATCCTGACGTTGTGCTTGTGGGCCACCTTCTGTTCTTGGTTGCTGGCCCTGATTTTCACGCGGAGGTCTTGGCGGCTGACCATCACGAGGAGGCCGTGGTTGACGATCATCACGTTGCTGTCTGGGTTGTTGATCATCACGACGAGGTCTGGGTTGTTGATCATCACGACGAGGCTTGTCCGTTCGTGGTTGACTTTGATTTTGGCCTGCACTTTGAGGATTGTCTCGATTGGATCCGGGTTTCTTTTTATTCTTGTTTCGCTTCTTCTTATGATCCGGAAGCTCTATTTCGCCGGTCACATCCATAAAGTCATACTTCTCTTCTTCAGCCACCAGGTCTTTTGGATCCATAAGCTGTTCCGGAAATTGGCCCTTGAGATTCATTTCCTTTATAATCTTTACACGTTCCAATGGAAGGGCCAAGATGGTATTCCGGCTCCTTTCAATTTCTACAGAATAATAAAGCAACCTTTTAAAAATATCCATTTTAATCAATGAAGCAGATCCACTTTGAAATTTCAAAACATCTACATCCTGCGGAAATTCCTCGATCGCTTCCATGTATGTATCAAGCTCATAATTCAGGCAACATTTCAACCGCCCACACTGCCCGGATAGCTTGGCCTGGTTAATAGAAAGATTTTGATACCGGGCTGCATGCGTATTGACCGATTTGAAATCCATAAGCCACGTCGAACAACAAAGCTCTCTTCCACATGACCCAATGCCTCCTATTCGTCCTGCTTCCTGTCGCGCACCTATCTGGCGCATTTCAACTTTTACCTGGAATTCTTTTGCATATAATCTTACCAACTCCCTGAAATCTACACGACCTTCTGCTGTATAATAAAAAGTGGCTTTCCGGCCATCTCCCCTAAATTCAACATCGGATACTTTCATATCAAGACCCAGTGTAGATGATATCGCGCGCGCCCTGATCATGGCACTTTTTTCAAGGCGCCTATATTCGTTAAGCCTGTCAATGTCACGATCATTTGCAATACGTATTACCGGATTCGTAATGGTTTGTTCTTTCGTCCTTTTCTTCTTCATCTGCAGACGAACCAATTCACCCGTTAATGAAACTTCGCCAACATCATAGCCGGTACCTGTATCAACTACTACAAAGTCTTTTGTCTGCGCCGGATGATGAGGATGATTCCGGTAGAACTCTTTACGTGCACCCTTTTTAAAGCTTAGTTCAATGATATCTGTGCCGGTCGGATCTTCAAATTCATATTCAGAAAGCCAATCGTACGTATTCATTTTATTGCAGCCTCCCGTTGCGCAATGACCATTATTCTGACATCCGTTGGGTGAACCGCTTTGGCATGTAGCACAAGCCATAGTTTATGTATTTATATGTTGAAGGCGATACGCCGATAATTGATTTTTAATAGTAATGGTCAGGAAAAGCCAAAGAACTTTTGTGTTGGCATTCCGAGCTATTTTTTCATATGCTGTTTGCATACCCTGCACGACAGGCTGCCAGACTTCAGGATTAAAATTTTCATTCATGTACCTGAACATTTCTCTGCCAGCTATTTGCTGAGTGAATAAATGCTGATCAGATTTATCCCGCAGTATTTCACGAACAGAAGATATGGCAAAAAGTAAAAACTGCTTTTGCTCTTCCTTTTCAAGTCCCGCCATTTTTGTTGACCAGGAAGCCATGTCGCTCGCCTTACGACTCAGAACTGCCCTGAACCACGCAGTCAATTCATCTTTAAAATTGATTATTGAATTCTGGATGAGGGACAAGGCCTTTCCCATATCATTGACAGATTGGTAGGAGATCCGTTCGGCTGTTTTACTTTCTACACCATAATTTTCTATGAGCAACCTGTTCATTTCAGGAGACTCAATAGGCGGAATAAAGAACTGCATGCATCGCGACCTGATCGTGGGCAATATTTGCTCCCGTTGATTTGTTACGAGGATAAAATAGGTTTCAGACGGAGGTTCTTCAATCATCTTCAATAACCTGTTGCCTTCCTTAGCCAGGAATTGACTCATCCAGATGACAAGGACCTTATTCCGTCCTTCATATGCTGCGTAGGAAAGGGAAGATGTGACATGCTCAATGTCTGCTTTGTGGATATCCACCTGCTTACCCTCTACATCACTTTGCTGGGTCCACTGGAATAAATTCATCCAGGGGTTTGAAGTTATCGCTTCGCGCCAGGCGTCATAGTAGTCTTCGCTAAGCGATTTAGCTCCGGCCAGCGGAAGAAGAAAATGAAGATCGGGATGAATTAATTTTTGTACACGGTTGCACGAAGGGCATTTTCTACATGCTTTACCGGCTGTTGGTATTTGGCAGAGAATGTCATTTGCAATTGAAAGTGCGGCAGGAAGGATGCCAGAACCGGGTTCGCCATACAGAAGCATGGCGTGAGGTAATCTACCCTGCCCGAGGATGGTGTCCCATTGCTGCCGGAGGGCCGGCTGGCCAAAATTGTCTAATAGTCTCATGCCTGACTATGTCAGGTGGATTCAATCCAGGCTATGATCTGCTCATCAAGAGGCGATGTCTCCGGTGAAAATACATGCTCTAGTTCCCCTTCAGGACTGATCACATATTTTTGAAAATTCCATGTTACATCACTGTTCAAAACCTCATTTAAGTCCTTTTCAGTCAACCATTTATATAATGGATGAACAGGTGAAGACCTGATATTTATCTTTTTACTCAATGGAAAAGAAACCTGGAACATGGTCTGGCAGAAGGAAAGAATGTCCTTTTCCTGGCTTGGTTCCTGGTCACCGAAATCATTGCAGGGGCAGCCGAGTATAGAAAATGTATTAGAATAGTGCCTGTACAATTCTTCCAGTTGATCGTATTGCGGAGTGAAATCGCATTCTGATGCCACATTGACTATCATCAGCTTTTTACCCCGGAATTGTTCTAACCTGAATTCCTTTCCATTGATGCCCTCGATGCAGATATTGTGGATCGATGCCACCAATTTCAATTATTAATGATTGGTAAAAATAGCGAAAAAACGGGATGGCGGAGAAACCCCCTTTTGTAGGAATATCTGAAAGAGGATAGAGGTATATATGAAGGTGGGGACTAAGCTTTCCAAGGCCATGAGTAAAAATGAAGAGTACTGAATATCAGCACGTTAGGCCTTAGTGGCACTATTAATAGTGGCACTACTAGTAGTGCCACCAGTTTTGGGGGTTCCTTCCATTACAGCTTACTCTCCCTATCTTCGCCTCTCACGACCTGCCAAAAATATGGTTTACAGTTTCAGGGACTTCGTTCCCTCCATCGACCCTTCGTCCTTTATCCACCCGCTTGCAGCTGTAACGGGCAATGTTACAATTGGCAAAAATGTCTATGTCGGCCCGGGTGCTGCTATTCGTGGAGATTGGGGCGGCATCGTGATTGAAGATGGGTGTAATGTGCAGGAAAACTGCACTATTCATATGTTTCCGGGTATTACTGTGCGGCTTCAGGAAGGAGCTCATATTGGCCATGGGGCTGTAATCCATGGAGCCGTGATTGGTAAAAATAGCCTTATAGGCATGAATGCCGTCATCATGGACGAGGTCATCATCGGCGAAGAGTGCATCATCGGAGCCCTGACTTTTGTAAAGCAGGGTGAGAATATTCCACGACGCAGCCTGGTGGTCGGCAATCCTGGCAAAATCATCAAAG
>JBDSPM010000077.1:0-7621 GCA_039930325.1 Saprospiraceae bacterium | reverse complement strand
TTCAGCTGCTACATGCACCATCTCATCAAGTGAAGGAGTGATCAGGCCGCTAAGCCCGATGATATCCACTTTTTCCTCTACGGCTATTCGCAATATTTTTTCCGCCGGCACCATCACCCCCAGGTCCAGTATTTCATAATTATTACAGGCCAGTACGATCCCGACTATATTCTTTCCTATGTCATGCACATCGCCTTTTACGGTCGCCATGAGAATTTTTCCCTTGAAGGTTTGTTCGCCGTGTTTTTTTTCAGCCTCGATGAATGGAGTGAGATAAGCCACTGCTGTCTTCATGACACGTGCGCTTTTCACTACCTGCGGCAGGAACATTTTACCCTGGCCAAAAAGCTCACCTACGACATTCATTCCATCCATCAGCGGACCTTCGATGACTTCAAGCGGACGTGCGTATTGTTTTCTTGCTTCTTCAGTATCTGTTTCGATATATTCCGTGATCCCTTTTACCAAAGCATGGGTGAGCCTGGATTGCACATTTTCCTCCCTCCACGCCTGTTCGCGTGTGATGATTTTTCCTTTTGTTTTTACTTCGTCAGCATAGGTGGTCAGCGCTTCTGTAGCTTCTGGATCACGATTGAATATCACATCCTCCACAAGCTTCAACAATGTGGGATCTACCTCTTCATACACTTCTATCATTCCGGCATTGACAATGCCCATATCCATGCCTGCACGAATAGCATGATACAGGAATGATGCGTGCATAGCTTCGCGCACAGCATTGTTGCCCCTGTAAGAAAATGAAACATTGCTTACACCACCACTGATCTTTACACCGGGACATTGTTCTTTGATCTGCTTTGTTGCCTCGATAAAGTTGATTGCATAATCATTGTGTTCCGCTATTCCGGTTCCAATAGCAAATATGTTTGGATCAAATATGATGTCGTAGGGCGTAAAGCCCACCTGCTCTGTCAGAATTCGGTAGGCACGTTTACAAATAGAAACTTTTCGTTCAATGGTATCTGCCTGGCCTGCTTCATCAAATGCCATCACCACTACAGCAGCTCCATACCTTCTTACAAGCCGTGCCTGATGCAGGAATGCCTCTTCGCCTTCTTTCATGGATATGCTGTTGACTATGCATTTTCCCTGCACGCATTTCAGGCCTTCTTCGATGATATCCCATTTAGAGGAATCGATCATGAATGGCAATTTTGCAATATCAGGTTCTGCACTCATTAGCAAAAGAAAATCGACCATCACCTGCCTGGAATCCAGTAGTCCTTCATCCATGTTGACGTCCAGGATCTGTGCTCCATTTTCTACCTGGTGCATCGCTACACTTAGCGCTTCAGTGTAGTTTTCTTCCCGTATAAGCTTTGCGAATATTTTTGAACCGGTCACATTCGTCCTTTCTCCGATATTGACAAAATTACTTTCGGGTCGTATCGTCAGCGCTTCGAGGCCACTCAATTGCGTATAAGGATAAGCAGCAGGAATTTCACGTGGCGGAAGGTTTGCTACTGCATCTGCAATGGCCCGAATGTGTTTTGGGGTAGTTCCGCAACAACCACCAGTGATATTGAAAAATCCACTTGAGCCGAATTCACGAATCAGTTTTTGCATTACCTCCGCGGTCTGATCATATTCACCCAATTCATTTGGTAATCCCGCGTTTGGAAAAACTATCAAAGGGACATTTGCTATTTTGGAGAGGCTCTCTACATAAGGTCTCATCTCCGCCGCACCAAGCGAACAATTTATCCCAACACAAAACAAAGGTGCATGAGAGATAGAGATCCAAAATGCTTCGATCGTCTGTCCTGACAAAGTGCGTCCGCTGGCATCTGTGATGGTGCCTGATACACCTATTAATACATCTGCACCGGTCTCCTCAATCAGTGAGGTAATACCAAACAAGGCGGCTTTGCAATTGAGTGTATCAAAAACAGTTTCAATCAGGAGCAGATCCACACCACCATCGATCAGCCCCCTGGCTTGTTCGCGATATGCATCTGCCAATTGGTCAAATGAAACTGCGCGATAGCCAGGTCGATTGACATCGGGCGACAGAGAAGCTGTTCTGTTTGTCGGGCCCAATGATCCAGCTACGAATCTGGGCTTTGCAGGATTTTCGGATGTAAATGAATCTGCCACCTTCCTGGCCAATGAAGCACTTGCAAAATTGATATCGTAAACACTGGCCTGGGTTCCATAATCAGCCTGGCTTATAGCATTGGCATTAAATGTATTGGTCTCTATGATATCGGCACCGGCTTCAAAATAGGCACGGTGGATTTCTTCAACTACATCTGGCCTTGAAAGATTCAGAAGATCATGATTCCCTTTAAGATCCTGGTGCCAGTCTGCAAACCGCTCACCCCGATAGTCTTGTTCAGTGAGCGTGTACTGCTGTAGCATGGTTCCCATGGCACCATCCAGTACTAGTATGCGGTCCCTTACCGCCTGCTTCAAAAGTGTTGTTCTGTTGCTCATATCCCGATCTTAATACATATCCTGCAAAAGCAGGTATGGCTCAGGCATCCATGATATCGGAAGAACAACGTGCATGCAGGTATACAGTGAGATACTGTGAACTTGTTTGACCTGAGGCCCGCATCTTCCGGGCACCGTGCCGTTCACCGGGTCGGTTGCCGCCCTGCACACTTCGCAGGATCTCTTGATGCATGATGATGGCATAAAGGTAGGTAATAACCGCTTAGAAATCAAAATCTTCACCCCTTTGGGCCGATAACACTGGTCCCGCTGCAGCTAAACAATTAGCATAAACCTATCTTTAAGTATGGAAATCATTAAAGTCAATCCATCTGATGTGAATGAGTTGCTCAGACTAAGCTGGAAAACCTTCCATGAAGCATTTGCACATCTTAATAAGCCTGAAAACATGGACTTCTATATGAAGAAAGCCTTTAATGCCGACAAGCTTTTTTCAGAATTACTTAACCCCTTCAGCGAATTTTATTTTGTTCTCAATAATGAAACAAAAGCCGGATATGTCAAAGTCAATAAATGTCCTGCACAATCGGATATCCGTGATGATCAAAGCCTTGAAATAGAGCGAATCTATATTGATAGCAAATACCAGGGTTCGGGACTTGGATCAAAGTTGCTGACACATGCAAAGGAAAGAGGAAGAGAATTAGAACTCGAATATATTTGGTTGGGGGTTTGGGAGAAAAATACAGATGCTATCCGGTTGTATCAGAGACACGGATTTGAAATTTTTAGCTCACACCCATTTGTTTTTGGGGACGAAGTGCAGACAGATCTTCTGATGAAGTTTTTTGTCAAAAAATGAATATATCATTATAATATTCAATCTATAGACGCAAAAGTCAAGTCTGAATTACCCTATCTTTATAAAAAAATCTTATGCGATTCACAGCAATAATAGAAAGAGACGAAGATGGAATTTATATTGGGCAGATTGAGGAGGTACCGGCAGCGATTTCACAAGGCGAATCCCTTGAAGAGTTGAAAGAAAACTTGCAAGACGCACTGGAGTTGATTTTTACTTTAAACAGAGAGGAGGATTTATTATTTTAAAAACTTAGTCTTTGCAGGATTCCATATGATATTGTAAGGTTGACAGGACTCATACCCAACCATTCACCATCAGCTTCTATAGGAATACCATCATTTTGAATTTCTACGGTAGAAAAATGAAGTGAAATAGCTTCTTTTTGTTGACGTACTTTTCCATTGTACAGCGCAGGTAAGCTTGTGAAGAGCCTGAATAAAGATTTAGGTTTCATGAGCAGAAGTGCAGCTTTGTCAGTTTCGGCATGAGGTAATACATACATTCCGCCACCGCAATATTTTCCAAAGCCTGCCTGTAAAGTGAGCCAATTCCCTTTATATATTTCACCGTCAATCTTCAATACGCCATACCATCGATGTGGCCGCATCAACGTTTTTATCAAAGCTATCGGATATTTGATGCTGCCGGGAATCTTAACTTTCGATATAGTAAGTGACTTAACCACTGCCGCATCTAAAGCTCCGCCCACCATATTAAACGCATACCGGATGGTCCCATCCGGCCAGCTTATCCTGATTAAGTGAAGTGGACAGCTTTGACCAGCTTTTAGGCTTTCAATTATTCTGGCAGGATGAATGCCGAAAGTTCTGACCCAATCATTACCGGTCCCGCAAGGCAATACTCCGATAGTAATGAGAGAAGACATTTCACCGGCCAACTGTACCAGAAGGTTTCCTCCATGATGAAGTGTACCATCCCCTCCGGCAAATAAGAAAGATTGATTCCCCTGGCCCAACAGCAGGGATAAAATATTCGAAAGTTGATCTATCGATTCTGTTGCGTAGGCCTTAAATGAGATTTTATTATTTTCCATGAGCAACTGCCATCTCTCCCATTCGCGTTTAGTGCAGGTAGACGTATTAATGATGACAGACCAATGTGCAACAACAGCCATCCGGGAAAGAAACGGAATTTTCCTGTGATCATAATCAGGCGATGCCACGTATATACTATACCACGCGGTTTCATTTTATTTCATCCCAGGTTCATCCGTTTGACCATTGTCTTCATTAACACAGCTTGTAAGCTCTCCCTTTGCAATTCATATTGAGGAAAATTGTCAGCTATCTAACAAAATCAGCATGTTAAATGAACTTTAACATGCTATAAAAACAACGACATACTAAATCCTTTATGCTGTTATGTTTGTTAAAAGAGATTACGTAAAACCTACAAAATTTTTCCTATGAAAGAACGTCTGTTATTGATCGCCCTCATGATCGGATTGTTCATCCTTCCGTCCACTACGCATGCCCAGCTATTTGGTCAAAACAAACCCAGGTACAGGACCTTTGATTTTAGTGTTCTTGAGACGCCCCATTATGACATCCATTCGTATGTACAAAATAAAGAGGCCCTTCAGCAGATGGCTGACTGGTCCGAGATTTGGTATGGGATGCATAGCGCAGTCTTTAATGATGCCTACACGAAAAACCCAATTATTTTTTACAATAACCATGCAGAATTCCAGCAGACAAACGCTATCTACGGGGACATAGGAATTGGTACCGGCGGGGTAACAGAAGGTTTCAAAAACCGTGTTATACTGCCATTTACCATGATCAATCAGCAGAACCAGCATGTCCTTGGCCATGAGCTCGTCCACTCTTTTCAATATCACAAGATCATTTCAGGAGACAGCACCAGCCTTAAGTCACTTGGGAACATTCCCTTATGGATGGTAGAAGGAATGGCGGAATATTTATCGCTTGGGCGGGTAGACCCGTTCACAGCGATGTGGATGCGTGATGCCGTGCTAAATGATGATGTGCCAAACATCAAAAAACTCTCGGGCTACAAATATTTCCCCTATCGTTACGGAGAGGCTTTCTGGGCTTTCTTCAGTGGAACGTATGGAGATGACATGATCTCCCCTTTATTTATGAATACCGCGATCTATGGCTTCGATGCAGCTCTGGCCATTACGCTCAATACTACGCAAGAGGATCTTGGAGCACAATTTACAGAGTCGCTAAAAACATATTATTCTCCCATGCTGGGGGACATGAAAGAAAAAACGGTAGGAAAGAAAATAATATCTGAAGACAATGCGGGCCGTCTGAATGTATCACCGGCCATCAGTCCGGATGGAAAATTTGTAATATTTCTCTCTGACAAAAATCTTTTTTCTACCGACCTGTTTCTTGCTGATGCCAGGACCGGAAAGATCATCCGAAAAGTGAACAGTTTTCTTCACAGCGGAAATCTTGATGATCTCAACGTATACGAATCCTCTGGTGCATGGTCGCCGAATAGCGCTCAATTTGCATTTGTGGGTGTTGCAAAAGGGACGAATGTATTGGTCATAAAAAATCCGGATTCAGGCGCAACAACAGATGAAATCAGGATGCCGGGAATACCCGCCATAGCGCATCCTTCATGGTCACCTGATGGTAAGGAAATAGCCTTCTCGGGCATGGTGGAAGGTCAAACAGACCTCTATATATACAATCTGAAAACTGAAAAAGTACGGCAGCTTACGCATGATTTGTATAGTGAAGTATATGCAGATTATAGCCCTGATGGGAAATATTTAATTTTCAGCTCTGATCGCAAAACCTTTAAGCAAAAGAAAGTGCATGGCCGATGGAATCTTCATCTTTCAAGGATTAATCTCGAAGACAATTCAATCACTGATTACGCGCAAATATTTCCAGGTTCCGATTGCATCAATCCTTGTTATGATCCAAATGGAAATATATATTTCGTATCCGATCGCGATGGATTCAGAAATATCTACCGTACTAATCTGAATGGTGAGCTCCTGCAGATGACGGATTTAAAAACAGGAGTAAGCGGAATCAGCCAATATTCTCCCGCCATATCCGTGTCAAAATCAAATGACAGGATAGCCTACACGCACTATTTCAAAAGCGGATATGACATCTACGAAGCCAAAGAAGCAGCTTTCTTACACAAGTCTGTAAGACCGGATGATGTTCATTTTGAAGCGGGAACCTTACCGGTAGTGCTGGATAGATCTCACCAACTGGTGATGGATAATATTGAAAAGATGGATGAGGTGAACTCTCCGGATCCGTCAACGTTTACGACCCGGCCATACAAAGGCAAATTCAAGCTTGATTACATTGATGGAGGTGGAGGCGCAGGAGTAAGTGCGGGTGGGATCGGTTCACGAACAGGACTTGCCGGAGGAGTCAATATGATCTTTAGCGACATTCTCGGGGACAATCAATTGTTTACGGCAGTCGCACTAAATGGTGAAATATATGATGTAGGCGCTTCCGTACAGTATGTAAATCAAAAAGGACCGTTAGGTTGGGGATTTTCTGCTTCACATGTACCGTTACGAACAGGTTTTTATAATACACCGGAAAACGATTCATTAGATGGCCGTCCTGTAATCTCTCAAAAGGAAAATATTCTCCGGATTTTTGAAGATCAGGTTTCCGGATTGCTGCAATATCCTTTTTCAAAATACCTTCGGCTCGAAGGTGGATTAGGTTTCAATTATCGATTTTATCGTCTCGATCAAAGGAAGAATTATTACGACCTGAACGGATATTATATCACTACAGGCAATCGTACAAAAATACCGATCCAGGATATACCTGACTTTGGCATTGAAATCCGTAAGACGGCGTTTTACAATTCCAACATTGCACTTGTAGGTGACAATAGTCAATTTGGTCTTGCTTCACCGATTAATGGATACCGTTATCGGTTAGACTTTTCCGATTACATCGGTGGATACAATTTTCAGACAGCTACAGCGGATTTCCGATTCTACAGATGGATGAAACCGGTTTCGCTTGCTTTCAGAGCCATGCATTATTCTACTTTGGGTAAGGATTCAGATAGATTTTATCCGATCCTCATCGGCCAGCAAGGATTAGTGCATGGATACGGATACAGAAGAATAAATGAATTTTATACAAGCGGCATCCTGGACCCGAACGGATTATTTGGTTCTAAACTTTTGGTGTCAAACTTTGAAGTGCGGCTTCCATTCACAGGACCGGAACGGCTGGCTTTGATTAAGAGTAGTCTTCTCTTTACTGAACTTGCATGGTTCTTTGACGGCGGTGTGGCATTTAATGATTATAAAGACCTGAACAAGGCTATTGTGGACGGTGT
>JBDSPM010000076.1:0-3357 GCA_039930325.1 Saprospiraceae bacterium | reverse complement strand
TTTGTGTAGTTGTTGAAATTACAGAGGTGTCGCTCCTATGGAGCTTTGAATATTCCCAAACTCTGAATTGCAAAATTCTTGCTCTAATACACAAAAGGGAATTCAAAAATTTTAGGGATACCGCTCTATGGAGCTTTATGAATTCCCAAACTCTAAATTGGAAAATTCTTGTTCAGATTCACGAAGGGATGTCAATATTTTTCATAAAATAAAATTCAAAACTCAATGGATCCAACATCGCTTTTGGGTTGTCATCTTTTTGCATCAGGAATGTAAGAACAGAAATTATAGATTGACATTGAGCTCCATAGGAGCGGCATCTCTGTAACAAAAGTGATTAAAAATGCATACGAAGCTCCATAGGAGCGGCATCTCTGTAACAAAAGTGTAGTCGGTAATTAAAAATGCCCATGAAGCTCCATAGGAGCGGCATCTGAAAGGCAGAAATCACATGAAATTGAAGAACTTATCAAATAACACAAACTTTAACATCCCATTTTAAGGGGATTCATGGGCAAAACTAAAAGTCCCCATTTAGGGGATTTAGGAGCAAATACTTTGCTCATTTATCCCTAATTTTGCACACCTTAGCTGCAATTGCGATAACCATGTCAAAATCAATAGATTATATAGCTATCCTCATCCAGTTCTGCGTAGCGGCAGGTTTCGTGGGCACAACAATGCTGGTGACTCACCTGGTAGGGCCAAAGCGCAAAACTGCCGATAAGCTCATGAACTTCGAAAGCGGAATTGAAAGCATAGGAAATGCACGCCTTCCCTTTTCGATCAAATATTTCCTCACCGCCATCCTTTTCGTCATGTTCGATGTGGAAGTCATTTTTATGTACCCCTGGGCTGTAAATTTTAAAGCTTTGGGCACTACCGGCTTTGTAGAAATGTTACTGTTTATTGGAACACTTTTACTGGGGTTTGTTTATATCATTAAGAAAGGCGCATTGACCTGGGATTAATGAATCGCCAGGAGCCCTGATTAAACTCATGGCATTTTGTGCCAATTGCAATCTAAAAAGAAATGAATACTGATATAAAAATTGCAGAAGCACCACCCGGAGTCGAAGGACAGGGTTATTTCGCAACATTACTTGAGAAAACAATTGGTTTAGCACGCGCCAATTCCATATGGCCTTTACCTTTTGCTACCTCTTGTTGCGGGATTGAATTTATGGCAACAATGGGATCCAACTATGATCTTGCACGCTTCGGATCAGAACGAATGAGCTTTTCGCCAAGACAAGCTGACTTACTGATCGTAGCCGGTACCATTGCAAAAAAAATGGGCCCTGTACTGAAGCAGGTTTATCTCCAGATGGCGGAACCCCGTTGGGTGCTTTCTGTTGGAGCCTGTGCAAGCAGTGGTGGGATATTTGATACCTATTCCGTATTGCAAGGCATAGATCAAATCATACCTGTTGATGTTTACGTTCCGGGATGCCCTCCACGTCCTGAGCAAATTATAGATGGCATTATAAAAATCCAGGAGCTGGTGAAAAATGAACCACTGCGCAGAAGAAATTCTCCGGAATATAAAGCACTCCTCTCATCTTACGGGATTCAATAACACATGGAGTTAGTTACCAATGAGTTTCTTCTTGAGCGATTGAAAGATGAATTTGGCGATGTCATACATTCTGCCGAGCTTCCTTACAATATGCTGACACTGGTCATAGAGCCTTCAAGAATACTTGATGTGCTGGCATGGTTACATGCTGATGAAATTTTAAAATTTAAGTTTCTGACGGATATCTGCGGCAGCCATTTTCCGGATTTTAAGGATCATGAGCTTTGCGTGATTTATCATGTACAAAGCATGGAGAACAATCTACGTCTCCGTTTAAAAGCATTTGTTCCTGTCGTGAAACCAGAAATTCCGTCAGCTACATCATTATACAGCTCTGCAAACTGGATGGAACGCGAGACGTACGATTACTATGGCGTCATTTTTACAGGCCATCCCAATTTGAAACGGATATTGAATGTTGATGAAATGGATTACTTCCCTTTGAGAAAAGAATTCCCATTGGAAGACGCAACCCGCAGAGATAAAGAAGATCAATATTTTGGAAGATAACCTTATGAGCGACGTAAGCCTCCTGGATAAAGAATTGAAAAATGCTCCTGTTCCACACAATGAACCGGATCATCATTCCGATTTAATGACGCTTAACCTGGGCCCGACTCACCCTGCTACACACGGTGTATTCCAGAATGTACTGACTATGGATGGCGAGATCATCGTCGATGCCGAACAAACCATAGGATATATACACCGGGCTTTTGAAAAAATAGCTGAACGTCGACCCTATTATCAAATTACGCCGCTGACTGATCGTCTGAATTACTGCTCATCCCCAATCAACAATATGGGATGGCACATGACAGTTGAGAAGCTCATCGGTGTTGAGATTCCAAAGCGTGCTCAATACATGCGAGTCATCATCATGGAATTGGCCCGCATTACAGATCATCTTGTTTGCAATTCAGTGATAGGTGTTGATACAGGAGCATTGACGGGATTCACCTACATGTTTCAGTGGCGCGAAAAAATATATGACATCTACGAGCAGATCTGCGGTGCCCGCCTCACAACGAATATTGGACGCATAGGTGGCATGGAGCGCGATTTCAATAAGGAAGTATATCGTCTTCTGAAAAATTTCCTGGCTGAATTTCCGGCAAAGTTTACTGAGTTTTCAAACCTGCTGGAGCGCAACAGGATTTTCTTTGACAGAACGGTTGGTGCTGGTCCGATCAGTGGAGAGCGTGCATTGAACTATGGTTTCACAGGTCCAAATCTTCGTGCTGCAGGAGTTGATTATGATGTCAGAGTAATGAATCCCTACAGTTCTTACCAGGATTTTCAATTTGAGATTCCGGTGGGGGTGAATGGCGATACGTATGATCGTTTTATGGTTCGCCAGCAGGAAATTCTTGAAAGCCTGAAGATCATTCACCAGGCACTTGATAATATGCCTGAGGGAAAATATTTTGCGGATGTTCCTGAATTCTATTTACCTCCGAAGGAAGATGTGTATACGAAGATGGAGGCCCTGATCTGGCATTTCAAGATCATCATGGGAGAGACCGATGTGCCGAAAGGTGAAGTTTATCATGCTGTGGAAGGAGGTAATGGTGAGCTTGGGTTTTATTTGCTGAGTGATGGTGGTCGCGCACCCTATAAATTGCATTTCAGAAGGCCTTGTTTTATTTTCTACCAGGCGTATACGGAGATGATCAAAGGAGGAATGCTATCAGATGCAGTCGTGACATTGAGCAGTCTGAATGTAATCGCCGGTGAGTTGGATGCGTGAAAAGCAGGGAGCAGGGAGCAGGGAGCAG
>JBDSPM010000075.1:0-3544 GCA_039930325.1 Saprospiraceae bacterium | reverse complement strand
CGGGAGAGCATGGAGCATGCTATTAATCACTTCTTATAAAAATTTGCAACTTTCGCTTTAAGAATATTGATCCGGTCCTGGTAGTATGCTATATCCTTTTGCTTGTTATTGAAAAGCTGGAGGGTCTTCATATGAATATCCATCAATTCAGAGGCGTAGTTGCAGCAGTCCGCTTCATTAGCAAAATAAACAGGGTCACTCACTTTAGTTTTAAAAAAATAATCCGGGATATTGCTCATTAAGTCTGTAGTGACGGTAAGGTATTCATCGTTTTTGCCTTCTTCTTCAAGCTTAATCAATCTCTGCAGGTAATGATTGCCATACATGCTGATCAGATCATTGGGATTGATTACAAATAATCCTTTTTTTACAATATTTCCGGTATAGATAAATGCAAGGAGAATTAACCCCAACGAAATAAAAAATGGTTTCCAGTTTTTGTAGATATAATAGTTTGCCAATTCGACTAACAGATAAGCGGCAGTCAAGGACATCATGATCTCTAGTGGAGTTCTATACCGTGCAAGATTGCCGGCTATCATCAATGGGATCATGGATACTACTGTCATCAATATAAATGGAATGAATTTTTTACGTAATCGCCAACATCCGAAAAGAAAACCTACAAGCCCGAGTGGTGCGATAAAATAATATCTCACAGGAAGCTGGCCCAGTATCGGGGCAAATTGCTTATACAGATAGTAGTTCATGTTATTAGGAAGCTCATACCACATGAACATGCCATTGATTTTCTGTATGTATATCTTCCAAAACTGGCTAAAATTGTCAAACGTTTTGAGACATTCTACTACTGCGGGAAACATTTTTCCTTTGCTGTCATGCCTGATCTTCACCAGGGAGGGCACATAGATTGAAAAAGATTCCATGGGAGCCGCATACTTTGTATTGACAGGTATGTAGGCCATGGCACCATGGCTTGCCAGGGAATTCACCGGGACGCCTACTTTGCTATTCCTGTAGAAAAGGGGAGACATGACGATCAGCATAGCCCCCAGGTAGGCTGCAAGATTGAGAGCTACTTCTTTTTTGTTTTTGCGATGTGTCCATGCGAACCAAAGCAAAGCAGGAAGTAAAAAAAGAATGAAATAGGACTGACCTAATAATGTAATTCCGGATACCGCGCCAAATACGCATTGCATCTTCCGGC
The DNA here is from genome assembly GCA_039930325.1 of Saprospiraceae bacterium. Lineage (GTDB taxonomy): Bacteria > Bacteroidota > Bacteroidia > Chitinophagales > Saprospiraceae > Opimibacter. The sequence goes on along the minus strand of JBDSPM010000075.1, from coordinate 2,376 downwards.
TTGGTTTTTCGATCAACAAGAGAAATAAATACAATAAGGCAACAGTGAAAAGATTAGTAAGGGTAGTTCTCAGGACCACCATTTCATACACTAAAATGGCTCCGTTGAGCATGACAAATAATGCCGCAAGTAAACCTGTCAACGCTCCAAAATATTTTTTACCTATGAGGTATACCAATACATTGGTAATGGCTCCTAATAAAAATTGCCAGAAAAAAACCCATTCGTAATTATATCCGAAAAGGCTGAAGCTTGCAGCGAGCATATAGGTATACAGTGGCTCCTGGTGGAATGTCTTCCCCTTATAAATATCATTGATCAATGCTCTTCGTGCTGCAACAGAATCAAGCACACCGCCGTGTGTATTCGCAGGATAATATTCCGCGGCCACTTCAGGATAAAATTTAAAATACGTCGTCGCAATAACACCATGCCAGTCGTGGAACGGATGGAATGTAGTATCACAGAGGACGTCTCCTCCCCTGATGTGTTGTGCCCACGAATCAAAGAAGGCCATGTCCGAATTCTCCCACTTGTATAAACTTTTAAGCGGTGAATTATGGCCTTCAAAAAAGTAAATCGCGCTGAGGCCCATTGATAAAATGAATATGAGCAGGGCTACTTTTTTTGTATGGACTGTCAGGTATTGATTTATCGGGTCTAACCAATCCTTCACACGTTGCACATATTTTACTTTTGCAGGTGTTTTGCGGGTAGGTTTTTGCGGTGTTCGTTTTGCCATTTTAGGAAATAGAAAGATGATTTAAACTTTTTCATTTTGCAGGAATTTTACCAGGTATGCATCAACACGTTCCTGATAGAATTTCTGCATTTTTTTTGCCAGTGGATGGACTGTTCCATCACCGATTTTTTGCCCATCAATTTGTATTACGGGCAGAATGCCTTTCGTGGTTGCGGTCAGAAACGCTCCTGCCATATCAGGCATCTCATGTAGCATGACCTCACGTTCTACAAGTTTAATAGAATTCTCAGCGGCTAATGAAAGAGCTTGTTTGCGTGTGACTCCCTTTAGCATTCCATTCCTGGGTGTGTGTATAATTCCATCATGATCAATAAAAAAAATATTGCAACGCGAACATTCTGTGATCTCTCCCTTCCAATGATACAAAACTTCAAACGCTCCTGCCTTCTTCAGTTGAGGCTGGAAATGCATGGATTGTATATAGATGGTCGTTTTTGCGGAAGGAATATCACGTTGATACGATGAGGTCAGTAAGCTAACTCCCTGCTCATATTGATTTGGATCATTCGCAGGCAAATGATGGAGCATCAGGAAAATGTTTTTTTCCTGCGGAATGGTGTATCCATCTTCACTATATCCGCCAGTCACCACTACCCTAAAGCCTGCACGATCAGCTTCATTGATCCTGATCATCTGGTAAAACCATTCGATCCATTGCTGTTCACTTACCTGGACATTGAGATCAATCACTCGCAGCGAATGCTGCAGCCGCTCAATATGATCTTCAGCAAAAAGAGCAACCCCATCCCACACCCTGAAGAAATCAAAAATTCCAAAACCTCGCAGGAGGCCGAGATCGTACACCGGGATCAGGGCTTTTTCACGTGGCAGGATATCACCATTGATAAAAATATAGGGATAGATCATTGTGTTTTATTTAGATAGCAATGAATTCACTTGTCTTGCGGCTCTTCCACATGCATGATATGTAAAAACCGGTGGACTACCGGCGAAAATAACACAGCAATCGTGCTTAGAAAAACCACACCGCTAAACAATGCATACGACCCGGAAAAAACTTTAGCAGCATTTGAGGGCATCTTATCTATTTCCCCCATGCCCGACAATATCATCGTTGCGTTATGGTATGAGCTTATCCAGTCCAGGTGCGCAAAAACATGATACCCTATGACTCCTATTCCCAGGCATAGTGTAAGAAATGAAAATGCAAGCAGGGTGAATTTAATTTGCCGTCTAATAAAAAGCTTTACGTCAAGCACGGGTGTTTTCACATGCTCAAATGACAGAACACTTTGCTTTGTCTTTTTTTTATTCGCGGCCATATGTTTTTGGACTGGGCTCATCAGCGTTATTTATGTTTTAGTTTTCGACAGGACGCTTTGTGGAATCGCTAAATCATGCCTCATGGCAACATCCATTATTGGGCCGCCATATTCAAGGTGGACAGGCAAAACACCAGCCCAGATAGCCAGATCATAATCCTCATCCTCATCCAGGGGTGGACCGGTACGAATTTTCGCGGATGCCGAATCAATTTCGATAGCAAGGACAGTCGTTGCCTTCATCTCAAGATCATTTGGCAGTCGCACTTCATCCCATCTTCCGACGATAATCTGCTCTGAAACGATTCGCAGTGCCTCCTTTTTTTCTTC
>JBDSPM010000074.1:0-3734 GCA_039930325.1 Saprospiraceae bacterium | reverse complement strand
ACGCCCCTGCTTTAGCGCAAGCAGATATTGGGATTGCGGTAGGCTCCGGTTCTGACATTGCTGCCGAAACGGCCGGTATTGTTTTGGTGAACAGCAATCCAAAGGATATAGTGAACCTGATTCTTTTTGGAAAAGCAACGTATCGTAAAATGATCCAAAACCTTATTTGGGCTACAGGTTATAATGTCATTGCTCTTCCGCTTGCGGCCGGTGTTCTCTACAACCAGGGAATACTTTTAAGTCCCGCTGCGGGTGCCGTACTGATGAGTGTAAGTACGGTAGTGGTAGCTATTAATGCGAGCTCGCTAAAAGTAAAATTTTGATACCAAGCTTAGCCGTACTTTTGCTGAAATAAGAAATTTGAATAATGAAACATGAATATATGATCAGCGGCATGACTTGCAATGGTTGTGTGGCGACGGTCAAAAAGAATCTTGAAAAGGTCCCTGGCGTTACTTCTGCGGAAGTCACCTTAGATCCACCTGTGGCAACGTTGATGATGGAAAGGCATGTGCCTACAGAGGAGTTAAAAAATGCGCTAAAAGAACATCCTAAATACAAGATAGAAGAGAAGCCAGTTATCATAACAGCGACAAAACCGGTTTTGGAAACAGACGAGGTTCGATCTTTTTGGAAAAGTTATGCACCTATATTTTTGATCTTTGGTTATATCCTCGGCGCTACTCTCCTGGTCGAAATGTCTTATGAAGCATTCGATCCGATGCGATGGATGAGGCATTTTATGGCAGGATTTTTTCTTGTTTTTTCTTTCTTTAAGTTATTGGATGTACCTGCATTTGCAAGCTCGTATAGCTCTTATGACATTTTAGCTAAACATTGGCCAGTCTGGGGTTACATATATCCTTTTGTTGAACTCACGTTAGGTATTCTTTTTTTAACTAACTTTCAAATGGTAATTACGAATGCGGCCACATTTGTCATCATGGGAATTAGCTCTATTGGGGTCATTCAGTCATTGATGCAAAAACGCCGGATTCAGTGTGCTTGCCTTGGAGCCGTTTTTAAGCTGCCCATGTCGACAATTACCGTCATTGAAGATTTGCTGATGGTGGCGATGTCCGGGCTCATGCTTTTATCTCTTCTAAAATTCTAATCAATGAAAAATATAGTTCTGCAAGTATTATTCCTTCTTTCGGTGACCGGAATAAATTCCCAGGTGCTGACGGGAACCATTCTGGATGATCTGGGATCACCGGTAGTGAATGCACGTATCACCCTGTTCAATAACGATACAACCATATTCTATGAAGCCCGGACAGATATCACCGGCAAATATGTCATAGCCAATGCACCCTCACAATATCTTTTTTTTGGGGTGGCGGCTCCCGGAAAGGAATATTTTCAAAATGTAACCACGGTTATCATCGATACATTGACCTGGAACGCAACCCTATATCCGGAGGCAAACGAAGGTGTTTGGGATATTATAGTTCAATCACCCGAACCCCTGGGAGGCACAGACCTTGGTGTCCTCTTGCCTGATGGAAATCTTTTTTATTGCCATAGCACGAAAGATCCTTTCGTTTTTGTCCCCTCCCTGAATGACACTGTTCTGGTGAAAGGACATGATAAAGTCCAGGGTTGTGTAGGACCTGCTTTGCTCCCGAATGGGAAAATTTTATTTACAGGTGGAACAGATAAAGAAATTTATGGGCCGGGAACAAAGAAGGTAAAAACATTTGATCCGATAACAAGTCAATGGAAATATCTTCCCGATTTGTTGGACTATAGATGGTATCCCTCCATTGCTCCGCTTTTTGATGGCCGTTATCTTATTGCCGGTGGTGGAGGATTGAACAATCCGATTCGTGTCAAATCCTCGGAAGTGTATGATCCAAACACCGGGATATCAATTCCGACTGATACATTAAAAGTCGGTAATGAGGTTTCCCCCGTCATACCATTATTGAACGGCAAGATTCTGCTAACGCACCGGCCGCCTCAATTGTTCGATCCGGAGACGCTGCAATGGGAGCTTGCATCAGACTTTGTCCAGGGTAACAGATTGCCAAATGGCGATCACAGTGATCATGAATTGGTCCACCTTCCCGATGGAAAAGTCTTAGCTGTTGGGTTTAAGTCCTTCGTATCAGGTCAGCCTGGTGTTAACCTCGAGATGTATGATCCCTATGCTGATCAATGGACCCTTCGATCCAATTTTTCCCCAACGAGATCGAGAGCAAAGGCAGTATTAATGCCCGGTAAAAAAGTACTTGTGATAGCAGGTTATAAGGAAGACAACACTGACAATACGCCTGTCAATTCGTGGGGGTATATGAAAATTACAGATCAATATGATCCATCGACGGATACATGGCGAAGATTGTCGAGCATGAATTATTTCAGGGAATATCATGCAATCACAGCGCTGGTGCCGGATGGCAGAATAATTGTTGTTGGCGGCGAGGGACAACCTGGAAATGAGCCCCCTGTAAGCATACTAGAGGGGTTTAGTCCGCCTTATTTGTTCCGGGGAGTTCGGCCTGAAATACACGATTTTGATACAACTGCATTTAAGAGAGGAGAATATATTCAGTTTGGAGTTTCAAAAACGAATGCACTTACGAATGTGATATTGATGTCAAATGCAGTGCTTACCCATTTTATGAATTCCGGTAATAACAGGTATCTGGATTTGGCATTTACTCAATCAGGTGGTCAGGTTACGGCAGTGCTTCCTTCAGACAGCCTGCATTTGATGCCTGGATGGTATATGCTATTTGGAATGGTCGATGATATTCCATCTGTAGGGCAGATCATCCATATTGAAAAGGGTATGGCAGAGGTGACTGCAATAAAAGAAATAGATCCAACAAAAATTGCTGCCAGGGTATTTCCTAATCCAACAGATGGGCAATTGCAAATTGAGATCACCGGAGCAGAAGCCGGGCAGAAATTAAAGTTGAAAATTTTTGATGCATTAGGCCGGCTTGTTTTTGGTGATGAGCTTTTAATTTCCGGTAATCCATTTATCCACGAAATAGATTTACCTCAAAGTGTTGGCCCTGGTATGCTGCATATCATCATGTCGATGAAAGAAAGTACGATTGTAAACACTATCATCCGGCATTGAAAACAACAGACTAGTTTCTGCGTTGTCAGAAATTGTTTTACTCTTTCTGAAACTTTTAATTTTATTAAATATGGAATCACACAAAAATATGGAGAGAACTCCTCTTCATCAGTATGATCTTTGTAGAAGACCTCCAATGGAAAATAAATGTGATATCTTTGCGTTTCCACACGGATGATTAATAGGCTTATCTCATATCACCTTGCCTTTTTGATGTTGCTGACCAACGTTGGCATTCCTGTATTTACTCATGTGTGCCATGGACAAGGGATGTCCTGGTCATCTATAGTTCCGGTAAAGGGATGCTGCAGCAAAAAGCAAGTAAAAGAGACTGTAATCGCTTGCCATACTGAGTTTCATACTCAAGTAGAAACCGTAAGCAAAAAGCCTTGTTGTGAAAATCAGACAGAGTTTATGAAAATGAAGTCTGATTTCATGCAAGCCATTTCTGGTTTTCTCGAAGAGACTTTTAAAGTTTCTGCAGCTGGAATTATTACCATTGATACTTTCTCTGGGTTTTTCTCTTTATCCGTCGAAAGGCTTCCTTTTCAGGCGCATGCCCCTCCTGTGTCCCTCTCTGGGCGAAGCCTGCTTCTTTTCAAACAAGTCCTCCGTATTTAAAAATTACTGGTCGTCATTG
>JBDSPM010000073.1:0-14974 GCA_039930325.1 Saprospiraceae bacterium | reverse complement strand
GGAAGATTTTGAATTTAGGTAGATGGTCCCCTCGGGGGAATTAGGGGGCGATGTGGATTTTGGATATCGCATTGTCTGGGCGTATTGCATTCGCCCGAATATTCCGATCAATTCGCAAAACAGATTTTTGCCGTCGCTCGAACGTAGGTCAACCTACGCTCAACGATTTTATTTTTTAATAAGTGAAAAAAAAATTCAGGAAAGTGTCCCACTGTTGCTTAGCTTCTCAGTGAAGAGATTGACGATTGACGATTGACGATTGATGATTGACGATTGCCGATTGACGAAGAGGCTGCGTATAGCTAAAGAATCCAATGGAATAAATAATAAAATCCAAGTGCTCCGACGAATGTACCAAGTAAAGTGAGCAACTGCGCCAGGTTTATTTGAAAATAAAATAAAAGGTAATACGAGGAACAATGTCAGCTTTCCGATGCACAAGAACAGCATTATCGGCTTTGGCCTTATAGCTGTTTATCCAGATATTAGGTAAGAGGTGTACATTTTTATGCGGTATAAAATCAAGTCCGGCAGTGATAAATTGCTCATCATAATGATTGTTCATGCTTGCTGCATTATAAATAGTAATAGCATCTATATCACGATAACGAATATCCGGATTATAGGAATCATACCGCGCGAAGGCATTCAATTTATCCTTAATAATACGGCCACGGGTAAATAACGAGACCCCAAACGGCTTCACCGCTGACCCGTCACTTTTTACATTGTTCTGTAAGCCGGAAAAAACTTCTATTCCGAAAGTAACCGGTTCTGTCTGGTAAACTACAAATCCGTGTAGGCTAGAGACAAATTGGTCATTTGGCCCTGTCTGGTAATCCGCATAAAGATCAATCATAATTTGCCGGTCAAAGAAATAACCAAAAATATCACCGGCATACACTTTATGTTTTCCTAATTGGGTGAGTTCCTCTGGTTTTACACCCGTGCCATTAGAAATCATAATATCATATCCAAAGGTTCTCAGCGAATCAAAACTGCCATACAACGCAACCCCCATATCACTTGATGGCCTTATGGCACGCTGATCAAGCATTGTTCTTTCAATACTCCGGTATCCCCATAGCTTTTCAAAAAATGTGGAATACGAAAGTGTGGGCATTTGCCCGATTAGTAAATCCCCGCCTCTATAAATATTTTTCCACTTCAGAAATAATGCTTTTATAAAAACACTTCGCTCTCCTTTTGCAGTGAGCACAGCATCACTTCCTTCCAAAATTACACTGGTTGAAAAGGTGGGAGAAATGGTGTAATCATAACCCAGGTACAGCCTTCTTAAGGAGAAGGCATAGACCTTTTTGGGAACACCAGAATATATTAACCTACTGGCCCAGGTAGCGGTATCCCCTCCTGTCTTCACAAAAAAGTCACCAAATGCATAACCCCAGATTTTCCCTGAAGGTTTGAATTCCTCCGCTACCGTCTGCGCCCTGACCGGTGACATGCAATAAAGCATCAGTATCGACCAGGACAAAACTTTCCAAATTCTTGCATTGAAATGGATGGGAATCAACATAATCCTCTATTAAATTAATTGTAAAAATAGACGGCTTATCTTAACAATGCCTTTTCAAAGAAACTATTTAATATTAATCTTTAAGGGAAAGAGTTTAAATCTGTAATCTGGCTGATCATAGAATTCGCTGGACAAGCCTTGACTGCAGTTGTTAAGCTGACATAGGAGGCAGAGGCCAGCAATCGATGCATGGAGGTAGGGTCAAATGGTCCATAAATATCAGGAATGTGAAATTAAGGCCTAACCATGAGGTCGTTTGTGCCATAGGATAAATCTCACGTCACACGTTCTCGCCTCATGAAAAGAGGATGAGGTTGACTACAAAATCCATTGAAACAAATAATAAAATCCCAGTGCCCCTATGAAAGTCACCGGCAGGGTCAGCAGCCAGGCCATCGCAATGTTTGTGATCGTGCTCTTTTGAAGATTCTTCACGCCCCCCATGCCTACCATGCTGCCTGCAATTCCTGAAGAAAGTACGTGGGTCGTACTGACCGGCAATCCATACCCGCTGCTAAGGCCGATCGTTGCGGCGGTTACCATTTCTGCAATTGCACCCTGTGCATACGTCAGGTGTGTCTTGCCAATCTTTTCACCGATGGTCACCACAATTCTCTTCCAACCGATCATGGTTCCAAAGCCCAGCGACAAAGAAATCAAAAGAATAGCTTCAATCGGCGCATAATCTGTAAAATTTTTGAGCATAGAAAATCCTTTATTGAATTCCTTCTTTAGCTCGGTATCAGGAAGAAATTCAGGATTAACCAGTAATGGTTTTATTTTTTTTGCAAACGCCTGGATCGTTTTACGGATCTTCAGCCGGTCACCTTGCACTTCACTTTTTAAAAGTGGTATTTCCGTTTCAAGCTCATCCAGCGAAGTTAAGGCTTCGTGATTCGGATCAAACAAACCATCCATCCTATACTGATTGGTGGCATCCCGCATCTTTGCAATAGCGATTTCCATCTTCTCTGTTTTAATTTCAGGATTGAGTGCGTAATAGCCAGGCAACATTGCCAACAAAACGATCATCATGATGCCTACACCTTTCTGCCCATCATTATTTCCATGAAAAAAACTCACAAGTGTACAGGTAGTCAATAAGATAAGACGGATCCAAAGCGGCGGCGGACGATTATTATTCTGCGAGGGATCTTTAAATATTTCTTTGTTCTTAATAAATGTTTTGAAAAGGAATAAAAGCAGGATCACCATCGAAAATCCAAATGCGGGTGATAACAATAAAGAAAGTCCGATGTCCTGTGCTTTATGCCAGTTAACCCCTTTACCGCCATGCACCCAAAAAAATCCCATTCCTGCACCCAGTATGGAACCAATCAAGGTATGCGAACTTGAACAAGGAATTCCCAGGTACCATGTGGCCAAATTCCATATGATCGCGGTCAGCAGCACTGCGAATACAATGGTGATGTTTTCTCCTTGTGACATCGCCATCATCTCTCCAACGGGCAGCAAATTCATAATGCTAATTGCGACTGCAATACCACCAAGCCAGACACCAAGGAAATTCCATGCACCGGACCAGATTACTGCGGTAAGAGGCTTTAGTGATTTCGTGTAGATCACTGTTGCTACGGCATTCGCCGTGTCATGGAATCCATTGACGAATTCGAAAGCACAGACCGCAATGATCGCGAGGATTAAAAAAATAAGATGTGTGGTGGAAAGCTCAGCAAGCGCTTGATGAAGCATAAGGGGGGTTGGTCTTTGAATGTTACGGTATTCGCAAATTATTGAGTTCTTTTGAAACAGCGGCTACAATTCATATTTTATTTTTTAATACCTGTGAATTGGCTGTGCAAAGGTACTTATACTCTTATCCTTCATCAGAAGTTGCCTTCAATTTATTGTTAATTCGTTGAAGGGACAGTTTACATAGTGTTTACACAGGCACTAAGAGGTATGTTTACAAATCTCAATCTTCGACTATATCTCGAATAACTCATAATAATATGAGCTAAAACTTTTCAGCTAAAGGCACCTGTAGCTTTTCGGCTAAATGGTATTGCGACTTAAGTAATTATAATAACGATTATCTCGACGCAATGATCGGATTCCTTATTCAAATACGCGAAGCTTTTAGGCCAAATGGTACGCAAAGCTTTTCGGCTAAATGGTACGTGAAGCTTTTCGGCTAAATGGTATGCGAAGCTTTTCGGCTAAATGGTACATGAAGCTTTTCGGCTAAATGGTATGTGAAGTTTTTCGGCTAAAAGGTGTGCGAAGCTTTTCGGCTAAATGGTACGCGAAGCTTTTCGGCTAAATGGTATGTGAAGCTTTTCGGCTAAATGGTACGTGAAGCTTTTCGGCTAAATGGTACATGAAGCTTTTCGGCTAAATGGTGTGCGAAGCTTTTCGGCTAAAAGGTGTGCGAAGCTTTTGGAAAAAAATGTACCTTTAGACAAATCATTTAATATAAATAGTATGAAATCTCAGTACAAAATTATAGCAATTCTTGGAGGTGTGTTTTTTGTCCACTCATTGCTTCATGGCCAAATCACTTTGCATACCGTCACAGACCCCCAGCTTGCCGGAGTAAAGCCAACCAATATAACAAGCGGTCAAAACGGCGAAACACTAGTACTGAAGGGTAATAAAATTTATACGTATACCAATCAAGTGGATGATGTCTACATCTGTGACATTTGCGCTGATATTCAGGATGTCGCATTCGTAGGAGATACCATGTACATCGCAAATGGGCAGCAGGGTATTGTCAAGCGATTCGGAGACTCCACCTTGCAGGTAAGTCCACTTAGAACCACACGTATTGTTTCAGATGGAGCAGGAAATCTTTATGCCATTGAAAATTTAGATGGGATCGTGGTATGGAATGGATCGCAATGGACTCATATGACAACCTCAAACTCCACAATTCCTACGAATGACATTTATGACCTTGCAATAGACAATGCAGGAGTATTATGGATGGGTACTCTTAAAGGTCTAATTTCTTGGAACGGAACAACTTTTTCTACGAAATCCGTACCAAACGATTTGAGTGCAGCATTTTATGATATTGAAATCGATTCATCAGACAATAAATGGGTTGCGAGTGCATTTGGAGGAGTTGGAAAATATAGTGGTATGCAATGGACTACTTTCCCGGAGACATTTGGCGAACTCGAAAGAGTAGAAAACCTTGCGACTCTAAGTGGTAGTGAAATTTGGACTTCTGAAGGAGGATATGGACTTTTCAGGAACACTGGATCTGGCTTTATATTGATTCCATTTGCTGATCTGGGAGTGGCTGATTGGCAAAATAACAGCGTACTGTTCGGTGATTCGCAAAATCGACTATGGATTGCAAATGCCTTTACAGAATTAAAGTATTTGACAGTGAGCCCTTCAGCAGTTAGTGATTTTAAGCAAGAAATCAAGACTATTCAAACATATCCAAATCCGGCATATGATGAAGTCTTCCTTTCTATTGATTCTAATTTTCTGACAGGAAAAATGTATTCTAGAATTTATAATAGTGATGGCGTTCTTGTGAGAAGTCAAAAATTCATGGGCGGATTGATTCCAAGCGTTAGCTTGCTAAATCTGGCAAGTGGCGTTTATGAAATTGTGGTTTCCAGTGAGCATGGTGAGTTATTTAAGGGGAGATTTACGAAGGTGGTCTATTAGCCCCGTATTCAACTGATGATTAAGGCTGGTTGAACAAAATTTGAAGTTAAAAGAAGCACTTTTTTCAAGAATTTAAAAAACTAAACTTTCTAAACAAAGGTTGCTGAAAGCATCAATTCTAAACTTTCTAAACTCCCCCTACCAGGTAAGTACTTCCGAAATGCGATAACTGTTCCTCACAAAAACTCCCTGTTAGCCGGATCATTGTATGTCTCCTCCCCCTCCCATTTTGCAATCACCGCTGAAGCAAGACAATTCCCAACAAGATTGACAGATGTTCTTGCCATATCCATCAGTCCATCAATACCCAGAATTAAAAATATCGGTTCCATCGGAAGGCCGAATGATGTAGCAGTCCCCATCAATATCACAAGCGATGCTCTGGGTACACCGGCAATCCCTTTCGTAGTCAACATTAATGTCAACAGGATAATGATTTGCTGTCCGATGGGAATATGAATTCCTGCAGCCTGGGCAACAAAAATAGTAGCAAGGGATAAATACAAGGTGGAACCATCAAGATTAAAACTATACCCCGCAGGCAATACAAAAGCAACTATTTTACGCGGAATGCCGAATCGCTCCATATTCTCAAGTGCGGCAGGTAGTGCCGCTTCAGAGCTTGTGGTTGAAAACGCTATCGTAGCAGGCTCGATAACCGCATTGAAAAATCTCCTTAATGGTAATTTGATAATTAACGCAACAGGAAGAAACACCAAAAGGACAAATGCAATTAACGCCACATAAAGCGTCGCAAGTAATTTAAAAAGATTGCCCATGATGCCGAACCCCATGTGCCCTACGGTATATGCAATAGCACATCCAACAGCAAATGGCGCGAAATACATGACGATGCCTGTAAATTTGAACATGACCTCTGTAAGGCTTTCGCAAAACTTAAGCATGGTTTGCTTATGCGGCTCTCTCACCAAAGCCAGACCCATCGCGAATAAAATACTGAACACCACGATTTGCAACACTTGTCCATCGGCGATTGATTTTGCAATATTCTCCGGGAAAATATGAAGAATGATTTCCTGCCATCCGGAAGGAGGAGGAACATCAACTTGAGGAGTTTCAGTTTGCGGTGGCAGTACTATTCCTACTCCCGCTTTACTAATATTGATCGCTACCAGGCCGATAAACAACGCAATGGTTGTCGCTACTTCAAAATAAAGAATAGATTTCCAACCCATTCGGCCTACTTGTTTAAGATTAGCATGACCAGCAATGCCAACTACGAGTGTTCCGAAAATCAGAGGGGCAATAATCGTTTTGATAAGCTTCAGAAATATCTTACTGACCACACTTAGCTCCGACGCCACAACCGGAAAATCATAACCAAACTCTGCTCCCACGATCATGCTGAAGAGGATCCATGTGGTCAGATCATTCTTTCTCCATACAAGATATCCTGCTGCAAGAATGGCAAACCACCGGATCACGGCAGTAACTACCGAATCAATGTAGACCAAATCAGTAACTGAAATAGCAGTGATTAATATAGCTATAAGAACCGTAGCATAAATCAAAAGAGAACTGCGCTGTACGAATGCCATAATGAGTCAATCAGAAATGAGAAAAAGTGATTGTTGCCTCAAGGTATTATTTTTTACGTGTTCGATGTCCAGCCTTTCACGCCCAGCATTCCTATAAGCCCTAACAATGGACCCGGCAACAAAAAAATCAATAGCCACCGGTAGGAGACATCGTCCTTCATCAAATTCAAAAACTGAATGCTTACGATCGTAATGCTAAAGCCAATGCAATTGATGATGGTCAATGCAGATGCTTTATTTTCTGCAGGAGCGGACTGGGCAATCATTGTTGAAAATTGCGGTGAATCCATCATTACAGCCATGCCCCAAAAGAGAAGGAACCAAAGAATAGCATAGTGATGGTATGAAAAAATAATCGGCGAGAGGAGACAACATATGGCTGAACAGGTCAGGGCAATAAATGCAACTTTGTAGCTCCCTATCTTCTGCGAAACGTAGCCGCCGATGATACAGCTTACAGTTCCAATACCGATAATATAAAAAGTATCCAATGAGATCTGCTTGTCAGAAATATTGGCATACGAAAAAACGCCTGCTAAAATGACCGGCAAAAAAGCCCAGAAGGCGTACAACTCCCACATATGTCCAAAATACCCGAATGCTGAAGCACGAAATTTTTGATTTCTGAAAGCTTCAAAAATAGTTTTTCGATTAAAGCCGGTTCCTCTTTGCCTGAAGGGCCCATCTGGTACCATAAAAAATAAAAGTAATCCACCTATGACCGTGAGCAAAGAAGTTGATATCAATACGTAATCCCACGGAAGCGGTGATAAAACTGTTTTTAAAAAATGTGGAAACGCAGTCCCTGCTACAAGAGCGCCGAGAAGAAAGCCAAGTGCTTTGCCGAGATCTTTGTCGTAATAATCCGCCGCTATCTTCATCCCCACCGGGTAAATCCCCGCAAGGAAAAAACCGGTCATAAATCTTGCGCTCATCAATGCGGTCAGGCTGCCTTCTGTAAATATGGTTCCGAGATTGCAAATAGCTGCAAGGAGCGCACTGATCAAAAAAACCCTAGATGGGCTAAACCGGTCCGCGATCGCAAACAATGCATAAAGAAATGTACCTGCGATAAATCCAAATTGCACGGCTGATGTCAGATGTCCCAGGCTCGAACCGGATAACTGAAATGCCGTAATCAAATCACCCATGACCCCATTCCCCGCGAACCACGTCGAAACGCATAAAAATTGAGCTACGACGATAACTAATAGGATGCCTTGCCTGCTTTTGACTATTGGTTTCATTGTTTCCGTAAGATACCTGCAAATCCTGACTCAAAATATGTTCGAAAGGTTTTAACAATGAGGGTTGAGACACGCCAAGAGCCGGTGACTATCAAGGTTTTAGGAGTTAGTGGCACTATTAGTAGTGGCACCAACAATTCTCTAATTAATTATCTTAAAGTGTTGATATGCAACCATTTAGGAGTTGGTGGCACTACTAATAGTGCCACCAAGACTTCTCAAGAAAGTGGGAGTTATTGATAATCAGTGGGTTAGGAGTTAGTGGCACCATTAGTAGTGGCACCAAATCCTGTCTGGCGGCAATCTTTCACTGCACGATAGACGCAGTCAGTTTAATATCAGCATACTTCCAGGACTCCCGGAACCTCACCTCGGTTTCCTTTGCTTTCTCCAGCTGATGGGTAGCTTCGTAAGACATCCTCAATCCATTAAGCGCCCAGCCATTTTTTGGATAGTGTTTGAGGTCCTCATTGTATACAGTAATAGCCTCCTCAGGCTTTTTAGCGTCGAGAAGTACTGTCCCCAGGTAATGACGTACAGAGAAAAACCAATCCGGTGGTTCCTGGTAAAGAAGCTGATCTTCTCCTGCTACTGCTTCACGAAGCAACTTTATACTTTCATCGAAATCGCCTTGCTTCGCCATCAGATTTCCTTCGAGTGTTTTTTGGGCTATATCCAGGATTTGAAACATCGAATTGAATCCCCATATTTTAATGTTCTTCAGTGAATCGATGCGTGCTATTTTCTGCAACGCTACCAATTCTGCTTTTGCAGCGATCAGCTTATTTGTACCGAGAAAAGCCATTCCTTTTGCATAGTGATAGATGCCCATGGGATATACGAGAGAAGAATCCGGTGGGCCTTCACTCAGGATGTCCTGCCATTTTCCAAACTTGACCCGGATGAAATACGGAATGGAATTCATGTGCTGTAGTCCATACAGATTATGATCGAACATCGCCTTATTGTTTGTTTGATCCGCCATTTTGAGGGCAGCTTGGACGGCCCATTTGCTATCACCCTCCAGGGTAGCACAGCCAGCCAGGAAATGATAGTTGTGCGGATAATAGGCCACCGGATAAGCTCCCTGTGCATTGCATTGCGACACATAGCCGCTATCCAGTACTACGGCTTTAATATTGGCAATCTTTCCAAGCTCATAATCACCTGTGTGGATATAAATATGTGATGGCATATGGACCAGGTGTCCTGCATTTGGAACCATTCCTTCATCAAATAATTTACAACTAGCCAGCGCTTTTTCCGGCGTAATTGATGCTTCTACTGCATGAATATAAAAATGATGCCCACCGGGATGCTTGGGATTTATTTTAATAGATGATTCGATTGCGTTTACGATTTCAGGGGTCCATGGCATCGGATTGCCTGCATGGTCATATAGATCCCATGGATGCATATCCATCAGTGATTCAGCATACATAGCTGCGATATCGACATCTATCGGGAATTGCTTGTGCACTTCTTTCATTGCCAACATGTAAGCACTGTCTAAAGGTCGTCTTGGTTGGGAAGGATCTAATGCATAGCGCGCAGACATGGCTTTGATGAGCGCCTTTTCTTTTGGTGTCGAATGCGATGATAACCTGATGGCTTTTTGTATAGCATTAAAAGCTCTGACATAATTATCAGGCTCCATGCCGGCATTATAATTTGGACCCAGCACATAGGCGAAGCCCCAGTAGCACATGGCACATGTAGAATCTAATCGTGTGGCTTCAAAAAAGGATCGACCTGCTTCGGCGTGGTTGAATGCATAGGACAATAATAATCCCTGGTTGAAATATTTTTGGGCTTCAGGGCTTCTTGTGGTGATCGGATATTTTAGAATATCCATGCCTTCCAGAAGAGGTGCTGTTTTATCAGAGGTATACCATGCTACATCTGTGAGAGGAGGTGCGCACATGATTTGCGGACGGGCGGTGATGTCCTGCTGGGTGATATCCTGTTCATCCCCGGTATTTTTACAGGCAATAGTCATGAGTATTATCCCAAAAAAGAGCATTTTTTTCATAAATGAAAGGTTGAGGTTTGCTTTAAAGGATGAATTTTCAACGCACAAAGATCAAATTCATCCAGGATAAAATCAATACCATAAAAATGGTATACACCTGATGATACTTCACTATTTGCAGGAGCAGATTGTCAAATAGACAACAGAATCTTATATGACCCCTTCAGGGTCTGAAAATTTGCTCACTCATTTTTCCACGGGTTGCACCCGTGGCTAACCACATACGATCCCTTCAGGATCAAAAGAAAACAAAAAATTAGATCGAAGAGCATTTTCACCAGTGACTAACCCCATGTTATCCCTTCAGGATCAAAAAACATAAAAAAATGGGACCAACGCATTCGCTTTGATCCCATTTTGATTTTTAATGATTGCAAATATTACGAAGGTGGATTATTATTTCTCATCTGAAGTTTGCTATGATTCTTACTGTATACGAAGTAGATTACAAGTCCAATCAACAACCAGGCACCGAGACGTAACCAGTTTGTCCAACCTAATCCAAGGATCATTGCTCCACAAACCAGGATTCCCAATATCGGAACAAAGGGTACCAGTGGTGTTCTAAATGCCCTAACCATGTCAGGATCCGTTTTCCGAAGGATGAGTACTGCAACGCATACCAGCATGAATGCGAAGAGGGTTCCAATACTGGTCATATCACCTACAATGTCACCGGGAACGAAAGCAGCGAATGCTCCAACGACCACGAGGAAGACCAGATTCGATTTGTGTGGCGTCTTGAATTTCGGATGTACATCGCTGAATATTTTCGGTACCAACCCATCGCGGCTCATGGAATAGAATACACGACTTTGCCCCAGAAGCATCACCAGGATCACTGATGAAAATCCTGCAAGGATGGCTACAGTGACTAATTTTCCAAGCCATGCAAATCCAGGCATAAAGTTCTCTATTGCATGAGAAACGGATGCCTCTTTACCGGTCGTTCTGAAAAACTCCACCGGTGCAAGACCTGTAAGAACATATGCAAAGAGGATATAAAGAATAGTACATATCGCAAGGGATCCCAGAATACCAATCGGCATGGCTTTCTTTGGATTTTTCGTTTCCTGGGCTGCCGTACTGACCGCATCAAACCCAATGAATGCAAAAAAGACAACACCTGCAGCCCCGAGAATACCCATAATCCCTCCAAAATTGTGTGAGATGCCCTGACTGTCAATGAATTTACTCGGTTCAGGAATAAAAGGCACATGATTAGCTGGATTGATAAATCCCCAACCGAGTACGATGATAAGAACAACAATCCCCACTTTGGCAATGACAATTATTCCATTTACGAAGGCAGATTCCTGGGTTCCTTTAATCAGAAGCAAACTAAGTAAAGCTATGATCCCGAAAGCAGGAATATTCATCATTCCCTGCACACCATCCAGGGAATGTTCAAATGGTGAGTGACACCATTGATAGGGAATGGGTGGAAGGTGGAGTACATTGACCAATAAGTTATTCAGATATTCACTCCAGGCAATACCAACCGTTGCAGCACCCACTGCATATTCAAGAACAAGATCCCAGCCAATGATCCAGGCCATAAACTCACCCATTGTAGCATAGGTATATGTATAGGCACTCCCTGAAATAGGTATCGATGATGACAACTCCGCATAACATAAACCTGCCAGCGCACATCCTATGGCAGCAACGACAAATCCTAGTGTAACGGATGGCCCGGCATTTTGCGCTGCTGCTGCAGCAGTTCTTACGAACAAACCTGCACCAATAATGGCACCAATACCAAGTGCCACAAGGGAACCTGAACTCAATGTTCGTTTCAAAGTCCCGTGACCCTCCAATTGAGCATCGGCAAGCAAGTTGCTTATCGGTTTCTTGATAAATAAATTCATTGGTTTTCTATTTTATTTTTTAATTGTTCGGCTGAATAAAGATTGGGACAAATTAAATCACATCAATGGACTTATCCAATAGGATGAAATTCATTACGTGCGTCAAAATAGAGATATTGACGTGTTCAATCAATTTAATTTTGATTTTTTCGATGACCCGTGCTCTTTTTAGAAGAAAAGTGCGTTTGAAAACAGGACCTTGCCGGCATTCCAAAAGGATCTGAAAAGCGAATTGTCAACAAGGTAGACCACTTGGCCTCCGCCGATCGATTCAAATCCCGCCACCAAGCTGTGGTCAATCGTTTTAAGTGCTCTTGAACCCGCAAACCCATAATGCTTCTGATTTTCATTGATATAAATAGCATTTCCTTCCTTTGGCAACCATGCATAAGAGGTCGGATTCGTTTTCAAAGTCATGTAATATTGCCCCAAACCAAAACTTAACGGATTAGTCTTATCCACACTGGTCAGAAAGACAGCACCAGCGATATCTTCTGAGATCGATTTTCTTTCTGTTGACGCATACGTGTCCGGGAAAGTGTCCCGGTGATGTGTAGCTTTTGTAGTGTCAGGCTCTATCTTTTTTTGTTTAATTGAAAATCCATCCTTACCTACCAGCTGTTTCAATCCTGACCCTAACGTTATGATTCGACCACCCGAAGCCACCCACGTTTTCATTCTGACAGTAAAATCATTGTCAAGTGAATAAAATCCTTCAGGTAAAATGAGAACATTGTACCTGTCCAGATTGATATCGTTGATATCTCCCGGTGTGACAAGATGAACAGGATAATGAATGACTTCTTCAAAGAAATGCCAGACCTGTCCGATGCTTTGCGGACTTACCCCATCACCCGCAATCGAAACCACCTGTGGAATTCTTACTAGTGGATAATCATCGGATCCAAGATCTTTACCGGACTGGACAAAACCCGTGTTGACAGCAGAAACCTGTATGACCCCCGAAGCAACTTTCGCTCTGACGATTTCATTAAAAGAAGGAAGCTTTCGATTGTCTGCTCTCATAAGCAGAATCGTCCCGGCGGGATATTCCATATTATTAACTTCAAAATTATATTTAGCATACCTCGCCACTATGCCAGCAGAAAGCAACGATGCTAACAGCTGAGCCGCCGGAACGGATCCCCACTGAAGGGCATAAGCATACGGCTCCGCATCTGCAGGAATGACATTCTGAAGCACTGTTGTAAATGGAGAATAATCTAGCTTATCTTCAATAGCATATGCTTCAAGGCCATATGCCATAGGAACACTCCAGGCAGAAATATCATAGGTCAGCGAATCTGATAGCGTGGGTTCAGGATCAAATAATGCTTTCAACAGCACTGCCCGCGGCTGTCCTGCCGGAATAATAATATCTCCTTTCTGCAATGCATAAGCCGTATTTTCTCCTCCGGAATAATTGAAGCCTTTGATGTTTTTGCCCGCATCTTTCGCCTGACCGTACTTTATATTATTTCTCCCCAACAAGGTGATCAGGTCTTTTATTCTACCCGGATTTGTATTTTTAATTACATAACTCTTATACGTACCGGGTGGATTTTTAATTGATTTTTCAAAATACAATTCGAATTCTCTGGTTAATTCTGACGCATGATTTGAGCTTGCTTCGATCGTGGATAGAGAAGTAACGCGATGGTGCGCTATCCGGTCTGTTAGTGTCAATGTATCTCCATTCTGAAGCAAGACAGCGCGATCACTAAATCCACCACCACCTTCTTCGAATGTCATACCTACTGCTCCTGAAAAAGTAGGATAGGTGTCGCCATAGGATGGATAGAATAAATCGAATTCTTCTTTCGTGTAATAACGCCACCCTTCTTTGTCAAAATATTTTGCGTTATTTTTTCCTACGATGGTTTGAAAGGATTCCTGCCAGCCAGTTACATCCTGACTGAAAGGTTTGGCAGCAGGGGCAAAGAAATAGGGGGATTCAGAACCCATCTCATGAAAATCCACATGCACGTGTGGCATCCATTGCTGATAAAAATCAACCCTGTCCCTGGATTCTTTTTGCGTTTGCCAGGCCCAGTCACGATTGAGGTCAAAATAATAATGATTTACTCTTCCTCCGGGCCAGGGCTCATTGTGTTCTCTTGTTTCCGGATTCGGATCGAAGGGGGTATTACTAACCCGGTTGCTCCAGTCAGAATATCTCGAATAACCATCCGGGTTAAGGGAAGGATCGATGATAACAATCGTATTTGAAAGCCATTTATCGATTTCGGTGCCACCAGATGCCAGCGCATAGATAACTGCCATGGATGCTTCAGAGCCTGCGGCCTCATTACCATGTACTGAGTAGCTGAGATAAACTATTGCGATGTCGTCATTTCTTACTGTTCCTTCCAGGAAACCTGTACGACGTAAATTATTCTGACGAATTTCTTCCAGTCGAGCGATGTTCTGAGGACTGCTGATGATGGCTGCTATGAGCGGCCTGAGTTCATAGGTCTGGCCGTATTGAATCAATTTCACTTTTGTATTTCCATCAGCGATGTATTGAAAATAATCTACCAATAGATGATGTGGCGTAAAACGAGAACCGAGCTTGTAATTTAGAAATTCGTCTGGTGACTTAATTGCACTGGTTTGCCCTTTTAATAAACTTACAGAACACAAGAGCAAGCACAAAAAAGAAATATTTTTTATCATTATCTGGCTGTTTGGAAAATAGAAGAAAACGAATGTATACAATTAATTTGGCCACGAATTACTCTAATTAGCAGGAGCAAACCTCATGCAGCGGCTATGTTTGGGTCCTAGCTCCATCGGAGCGATATCTCTGTAGCCGAAAGGCGAAAAAAAATATCTAAGCTCCATAGGAGCGACATCTCAAGGCAGAGATCTTTCTAATTCTGAAAAGATTTTGCAAACAAGTTTTCTCCCAAATAATTGAAAGCATGTAACATGAGCGCGGGTAAAGATACCGCTCCTACGGAGCTCAGGAATTTGGATTTTCGGTTGGATACAGAGTTGTCGCTCCTATGGAGCTTAAAGAATATTGAATGAATTTCACACTGCAGGAGCAAACTCCTTGCAGAGACTATGTTCGA
>JBDSPM010000072.1:0-12212 GCA_039930325.1 Saprospiraceae bacterium | reverse complement strand
CCATTGTTTGATATTCGGTTTGCCCATAGCCTGTTTCTGCTTCGCTGTTCCATCTTTTTTCTCTTGCGGACGAAAAAAGATGGACATTCAATCGGTCGAACAGTTTTGGCTGACAGATTTACTGCCGAAAATGATTTTCCTTTCTGCACTCTGCTCTGTTTAGTTAAGTCGAACAGTTTTCGCTCATGGATTCCCTCCCGAAAATGATTTTAATTACTGATAGTGAGTTCGGTTGTCGCTGAAATCAGATCAAATATGAATAGCTAGCATTTGACTTCTCACTTCTCTCACTTCTCCTACTTCTCTCCCAAACTAAGTTCGGTTTTCGTCGAAATCAGAACCTAGATAAACTATGATATACTGTGAGTTCGGTTTTCGTCGAAATCAGACCAGCAATTGATTACAGAATTGAACTCTCTATAGCGATTTCTGTTTTATTTCAGGCTTCTCCCTGGAAATGTAATGTTCCTAAATAACCTGAAAATGAAATGCCTATTCTCATTTCTTCGCCACTTTAAGTTTGTCGTTAAATTAATATTCATTATTTCTTTCATTAATGGAATAACCATTCAGGCATATGGTCAAAAAAACAAATTACCTAAAAAGGACATCAGGGCGGCCCGAATAGATTCCATATTCGATCAAGCTGATGCAAATTCTCTTGATATCAGGGGAGTACTCCGGTATGAATATTCTTTCACTAACCCCTCTCAAGATCAATTGCAAAAACTGAGTGTGAAGCTTAGAAAAGATTCTTTTGAAACAATAGCCTTAAAAGTAATAGGGGATAAGCGCTGGCAATTGGTTGTCATGAAAAATCAAATTCTTACAAGACAAACTATGGAGGAGACAGATAAAAAAATGCGATCTCTTGCATATCAGTTTCTGGTCGATAAATACACTGGGTTCTCTATTTCAAAATTCCAGGTTAATCCGCTTAAGGTTACTGCAGATAAATTTGGCTCCTATATCAAATCACTGGACAATGAAGCATTATTCAAAGCTGCCACCTATCTGATCAGCCAAAAATCATATGACAGGTCCATGGTAGCCTTCCAGGAAAGCATCGACAGGCATTATAAAGAAGACACTGCACAATTCCAGATGGGCAATGCACTAGTGGCCACAAATGAATTCGTCAAAGGAATAGAGCGCTGGGAAAATGCAAGGAACCTGAACCACCATTACCTGGATGCCTACCTGAAATTAGGTGACATCTTTGTGGAGAATTCCCATTTTAACCGCGCCTTGTATAATTACCAGGAAGCAGATACCCTGAAGCCGAATGATGATGTCATCCTTTACAAAATAGCCAGCGACCTTATCGAGCTAAAGCGATATAATGAATCCTATAAATATGCAAAACGCTCAGTCAAACTAAATCGAAAAAATATTTACGCGAAAGGATTAATTGAAATTCTTAAACAGCCGGCGATCAGGAAGTTGAGAAAAAAATATCCTGATCTCTGATCCGCTTTAGAGGGGTTTTTTGATTTTTACCAAAATTTAAAAGTTATCTTTATAAGCGGCTGAAAAAGTAAAAGAAAGCGCTATTCGGAACAAAGGATAGAGCATTCTGGATTATTGGCTTTAACTTAAATTGAATGAAACACCTTCTAATATTATTTTTTCTCAGCCAGGCGTGGCTATCTTATAGTCAGCTCAAATTTGTTGAAGTCCGCAGTCCGAATGATTTTAATCTCGCTTATGCACGTAAATCCCCTATAGGTGAATATTTTATTCAGACCAGTAATGACAGAAAAAGCATTTACACTTCTATGGATGGCCATACATGGACTAACGATTCTTTACCGCAATCCACGTATTTAAAAGATATCCAGTTTTATAGTGATGGCACGCCCGTATTACAACCCGCAGGTAATGAGCACCTGATCCGAAGGGATGGAAAGTGGTATCCCATGACATTATCACCCGGATTCGATGAGATCGAAGCTACATTTATTAAAGACGATACATTATTTGCTTATGATGATCAGGTATTTGCATATAGTATCGATAAAGGACAATCATTCACTATACTCTTTGAATTTCAAGATGTTATTATAGACCATACTGCTCATCTATGGAAGTTTGATCATTATTTTGTACTTCATCATGCTGCCGGAACTTCAGATACACTGTCCGTATTTAGTGAGAGTGGCGAACGGGTTCTGTTGGAATCACTTGCTCTAAGTGTTCCTTCATTTCTGTTTAATACTTGCGGCGAAGTACTTCTATTTGAGAATTTTCACTATTATCTACTAAGGGAACAGGGGTTAACCCTAACACAAGGCACCCTGGCCAGTATTTTGCCTACTAATCCTTTTGATTATAATCTTTTAGCACAGGGAGGGAATTATTATTATCGGGATGGAAGCACAATTTATCAATCTTCAGGTTGCGATTTTAATTGGGAGATATTGGTAAGTCATAATCTGATCGATTCATTGCGCCTAATCTGGATCAATCAGCAAGGTGATATACTATTATATAACTATCTCAGTGATTCTTTTTTTGAGAAAGCAAATGCCTCTAATACATGGGAAAACCATTTATTGAATGTTGATTATGCACTTGTCAAAAGCATAAATGAATCTTCTAATGAACACCAAATTACACTGACTTCAAATTCAATGTTCAGGAAAAATATTGCTGAACCGAACTGGATGGAAGTAGATTCCCCGAGGGTTAAAAGTCAACAGGTACTATATTCTCCTGTCGGCGATTTATATGTGAATAACTATGATCATATCTTATATTCAAAAGATAATGGCCAGACCTTCACAACTATCCTGCTCCCCAATGGTCTGGCTTCACTTTATTTTTATTCAATGTATGTGCCGGATAATGACATCATAGTCCTCCTCGGAAGTCATAACTTTTATACCCTAAATAATGGTCAGGATTGGATGGAAATACAAGGATTAGGGGTAGATTATTTGCCCCAGGTAAAACTGGTAGATAACTTCATAATAATTTCCATACTTGGAACTCAGCTAACCGTTGCACGAATTAATATTACCACCAAGGTAACAACTATTGATTATGTGGATGATTTTGATAATTTGGATTTTTTCGAAACTGTGATCCTGGATGATGGCACGATATACTTCCAGACCAGCGATTTTAAAAGTGTTGATCAGCCTGGTCTTTATCGCTATCGATTTGAGGAAGGCTTGGAATTTATTGGCACATTTTGGGAGATCTACTATTCTTCGTTGATTTCTTCAGGGGATGATTTGTTTGCTTTTGCTTTCGATGGCAATGGGTATTATTTGTTCAATGGACTTGGCTTTGATAAATATAGTTTCGTCGGATTACCCCGTTTTAGTAATAAACAATTCATTGTATCTGATAATGAATTCTTATATGTAATCGTGGATGACCATCGAATATTCAGGTCTACTGAGCCTTTATCCTATCCCAATGTTATTAATGGCACCATTTATCATGCAGATGCGGATTGCATTTCGGATACACCTGATACTCGATTGGCATATTGGCAAGTGAAAGTCGAAAGTGATGATTATATGCGGATTAAAGAATCTGATTCGGAGGGTAATTATAGGTTCAATGTGCCCGATGGGAATTATACTTTGAGTAGTCAGCCAATCAACCCTCACTGGGAATTATGTGATATTGATTATCACCTGAATGTCAATGAAGATCATGTGGATGTACATCAGGACTTCCTGGCAAAATCGCTGTCAGCGTGTGCTGAAATTGAATTGGATTTTTCTACCACTTTATTGCGACGTTGTTTTGAGAATTACTATTCCATCCGGGTTCGCAATACAGGTCCCGATGCAAGCGCCGGTACTTCTCTCATTCTTCAATTGGATCACTATTTTTATTTCGTCTCGGCTGATATTCCATACACGCAAGTTGAGACGGGTATTATTAAATTTGAACTGGGTAGCCTTGCGGTCAATGAAGAAATAACTTTCCGGATTTATTTTTCAATTTCATGTGAGGCGGCGATTGGAACTGAACATTGTCTGACGGGAACTCTGTACGATAATCATGACTGTTATGATTCCCGCTCTACCTATACAGAATGTCAGGAGAACGTTGGATCCGTTGATCCAAATGATAAGCGGATATTTAATGAAGCCGGTAAGGAAACAGAGCAGGTTGATAAAGGAGAATACATTTATTACAATATCCTGTTTCAAAATACAGGAACTGATACTGCTTTTACTGTAAAGATTATAGATCCTTTATCCC
The DNA here is from genome assembly GCA_039930325.1 of Saprospiraceae bacterium. Lineage (GTDB taxonomy): Bacteria > Bacteroidota > Bacteroidia > Chitinophagales > Saprospiraceae > Opimibacter. The sequence goes on along the minus strand of JBDSPM010000072.1, from coordinate 7,985 downwards.
CCATTTTGGACCTGGGCACATTGGAAATGCTGAGTTCCAGTCAACCTTATTCATACATCATTACAGATGGACCTTCATTATTCGTATTATTTGAAAATATTCTTCTACCCGACAGTAGTACGAATGAAACTGCTTCACATGGTTTTATAAAATTCAGAATAAAACCACTACCCGCATTTGATTATGGAACTTCAATTCCCAATCAGGCAGATATCTACTTTGATTTTAATGAAGCCGTGTCGACAAATGAAGCAACGCTGATCTTATTGCCTCCGTTAGCAACGCATGAAACAAAGCGCTCAGTTGATTTCAGTATATCCCCAAATCCCGTCCATCAATCAATTTCACTTGCAATTTCTACCGCTGATCGAAATCGAATTGATTCCTATGAGATCATAGATCATCTGGGCCAGTCCGTAGTCCGATCTAAATTTTTGGACCATTCATTTGTGGATGTTTCACAATTGACCCCCGGCATCTACATGATAGTGCTTAAGGAAAATGGTACTTCAATTGGTGTGAAAAGATTTGCGAAGATTTAGATTGTATTTGGGGATATTAGATGTCGCCCCGATGGGGCTCAATAAAATTATAGGCTCTCCAGGATACAGAGTTGTCGCTCCGATGGAGCTATTATTATCCACAAGTAGACTTTTTTCCTTAATAAACTTACAAACGGATAAACTTATAACCCTAAAAACTCAAAAGCTCTTGAATATTAATCATATAAACCCATAAACTTATAAATCCATACACTCAGAAAGCTTTCAAATTAAAGACTTATAAACCTTAAACCCATAAACTTATAAACCTTCTCTTCACCAACCCCTATAACTCGGCGGAACCACTCCATTCATCCTTAGATACACCACCAGTTGTCCTCTATGGTGTGTAACATGATCGGTCATTAACAGCAGAATCCTTCTCCTGGTCATCATGCCTGCGAAAAAATCAACCATTTCATTCAGGTCTTTTTCCTGAAGAAGTTCTACAGTTTCCTTGGCATAAGTGAAAGATTTATTTAGAATATCAAGGATCTCTTTCTTTGAATCACCGGCTTTCATCGGATCGATTGTGGTGGGCTTTCCTTTGAGGTAGGATGAGCTGAGCCAAACCATATTTGCTGCGATATGCCTGAGCTGCTCGCGATAACTCATTTCTTCCGGAACGGGTTTGTAACCATACTGATCTTCCGGCATTGCCTGAGCAAACTCGAGGGTATATTCCGTAGCATTTTTCCATTTGAACTTATAATCCGATAGGAATGAATCCTGAGCGGAGACAGCCTGGAGGAGGAATAGTGTACTAAAAGCTGTAAGGGTAAAGTTGGTAAGACGCATATCTTTTTATTTAGGCAACGTCCAAGATGATATGATTTTTTAATTTACGCACGTTGTTTAACAAAACGGTAACTACCCGGTATATGAAATCATTCCAGAGACGCACTTTTCTAAGTCAGGTTGCTGCCGCAGGTATGGCACCATTGCTACCTTCTTTCCTGTTACCCGGAGCAGATTTATCCTGGATTCAAGATTATAAATCATCTAAATCTGCGGATCCTTTAGTAGAAGATGAAAAATTCTGGTACCAGGTCAAAAACATGTATTCCGTGTCACCCAGCATGGTGAATCTCAACAATGGTGGAGTAAGTCCCCAGCCACTTATAGTCCAGGAGGCGCGCGAACGTTATGACAGGCTGTCCAATGAAGCACCTTCATACTATATGTGGCGAATATTAGACCAGGGTCGTGAACCTCTTCGTCAACGTCTGGCTGATCTTGCCGGTGTATCAAATGAAGAAATATCCATTTGTCGTAATGCAAGTGAAGCATTGGAAACGATCATATTTGGCCTGAGGCTTCAGAAAGGAGATGCCGTGGTGCTATCCCGTCTTGATTATCCAAACATGATAAATGCATGGAAACAACGGGAGATGCGTGACGGAATTGTTCTTAAATGGGTGGAACTTGACCTCCCAAAAATGAACGAAGATGAAGTTGTCGATGCATTCGAAGCACAAATGACACCTGACGTAAGAATCGTTCATATCACGCATATGATCAACTGGAATGGGCACATATTACCAGTTCGCAGGATTGCTGATAAGGCCCATGCCCATTCTGCCAGGGTATTGGTTGATGGGGCTCATACCTTTGCACATCTTGTTTTTACCATACCCGAATTGGGTGCCGATTTTTTTGGAACAAGCCTTCATAAATGGTTGTGTGCTCCTTTTGGCTCAGGTATGTTGTATGTTAAAAAAGAAAACATAAGCACACTATATCCATTGTTAGCTGCCCCTGAGCCTGAAAGTGCAGATATCCGAAAATTTGAATCGCTTGGGACGCGATCTTTTCCAATTGAGCAGTCAATAGGGCAGGCTATAGATTTTCATTACTCAATAGGGAGTCAGTTAAAACAGGATAGGTTGCAGTATTTAAAAAAATATTGGACTGATGCAGTAAAAGACCATCCTAAAATCAAGATTAAAACGGATACACATCCCTCTAAAAGCTGTGCGATTTGTATTGTGGAAGTGGAGGGAATGACCATTGGTGAACTTGGTACAGCCTTGCAGGACAAATATAAAATTCATACGACGTCAATTGATTACTACAATGTGAAAGGCGTGAGGGTGACACCACATGTCTATATTGTAAAATCAGACTTAGATCGTTTGATTTCGGCATTACATGCGCTGGCGGATACTTAGCGGTTAGGAATAAGTGGTTAAGTGGTTAAGTGGTTAAGTGTTTAAGTGTTTAAGTGTTTAAATGTTTAGATGTTTAATCATTTCGTCAATCGTCAATCGGCAGTCCCTGCATTGTAGGTTGTGGGTAGAATGGTCAGAGCCCCTGGGTTGGGGGAATTGCTCTCATTTTTTTTATTTAAGACCGCAGGTCTTAAAAAAAAAGTAACGACGTTCGGATTTCTTGCACTGAGCAGCATGTGTGCCAGATTGAGCCCGTCGAAGTGTGTAAATCCGGACCAACCGAATTATAAAAAATCAAATTCTTCTTTGCGACTTTGTAAGCAGTCTCCTGACTGTATTTAGTTTGCTCACTCACCATTTACCACTCACCACTCACGATATTTGTACACAAATGTTTTCTACTTCGGATATGTCGCTCCTATGGAGCTTGAAAGAGTGGTGTCCTAAACGGGAGATACAGATATGTCGCTCCCATGGAGCTTAGTTCTTTAATTCGTACCTCGTACCTCGTACCTCGTACCTCGTACCTCGTACTTCGTACATGCTTTTTATAACCCGCCTTTATAAGGACAAACACAACCAAACAGCAATTCGTATGCTTTGTGTTTTCTTACCATTTCAAACCATTGTTCAAAATATTTGTGGATTTGACCCCGGCGCTCGGCGTTGATTGGATTAGGAGCGGTATCGATAGTATTCAAAACAGCATCGCGGGATTTGTAAAAGTTTTTTAGCATATCACCTGCCTTATCGGTAAAATACTCACCCTGATAAATTCTGTCATACTGATGAAACATAGTTTTCGGTAAGGTAATTCGTCGATAAGAAGGGGCTACAACATTTGAAAAATCAAAATCAAACGGGATGACTACATATTTCCTGATGGAAGGATCATAAAATAATTTTGCATTCCGCGCAGCTACCACACTCCAGTCCATATTGCCAATCATAAAATTGAAAGCTGCCGTATTCCCATACGATTCGAATTGTAATGAGTCTTCTCCTGGATTGAACACTTTCTTCTCAGTAGTCCCCAGACGTGAAGCAATATCACGATCAGGTTCGAGTAGAAAGCCTGAATTTGTCTGTGTTGAATCCGGGTGATTTGAATCGCAATAAGTAGCCGTTACCCAAATCGTTCGATAGGAATGCGGAGTGGCAGATTCATAAGCCTGGTATAAGAGACGCTCTTCTTCCAGGTTTTGCAACCCTTGATCGCCATCGATACAATGCGTCACCAACTTCATCTCATCCACGTCTGCCAGGTTCAGTGATTTCAAAAGGGATTTTTTGAAATTGAGCAATAGGGGAGGGAAATCACACTTCATACGACGATATTTACCCCTGATATTTATCGTCAAGGGCTCATTATTCATAAGGTATCCACTGTCCGTTTCAATGCTGATCAGGGCATCGATCTCATTATTATTCGTTTTATTTAAGGAATCGAATGGATAGGTGAGGGTCAGCCGTATACTATCCTGTTGATAAAGTGCATTAAAAAGGGACGTCCGGTCGCTCTTTTGGGCAGATAATGTGGCAAAAACCATTAAAGACAGGAGAAATAGAGTAAATCGCATTGTAAACCGGTTAAACCTCATCGGCGGCATTTTAATTCCACCCAGAATGGTAAAATTATTGTTATCATATTGAATACCAAAATTAGTTTTGTGCTATGATATTGGCTTTTTTCATCAGTTGGTGGCTGTTCTTCACTAAAGAATTCCTCCCGACTCCCCCACCGGAGAAGCCAACGAACATCATATTTGTGATCGGAGACGGTATGGGACTGGCTCATATAGCGCTTGGAGAGCTTCTTGCCAAACCACCTTCCGCTTTGCAAAAAATGGAGGTGGTAGGTCTTCAAAAAACACATTCAGCAAGTCATCTTGAGACCGATAGTGGAGCTGCGGCGACTGCCATGGCTTGTGGCGTCAAGACTTTCAATGCCGCGGAAGGTGTCGGGCCAGACAGCATAGCGGTGACTTCTATCATGGAACTGGCGAAGGCGCATGGGTTAAAAACGGGATTTGTAGTAACCTGTCCGGTGGTGCATGCTACCCCTGCAGCTTTTTATTCTCATGTTGATTCACGAGGATCGTATGAAGATATTGCAAGGCAATTGGCTCATTTCGGCATGGACGTTTTTATAGGCGGCGGAGAAAAATATTTTACTGAACGCAGTACAGACCATTCTAATCTCATCGAAGACCTGCAGCGACAGAACTATGAAATATTAACCAGTGAAGATCCATCGGTTGAATTCAACCTGGCACGAATCAGTAAGTCAAAAAAAATAGCAGGCTTTACAGCTTATGAAGATCCTGTCAGGGCTTCTGAGGGCAGAACGTATTTGCCGGATATGGTGAGTGAAGTGATGGATGCTATGAAAGCAAGATCGGATAAAGGATATTTTCTTTTAGTCGAAGCTTCACAGATAGATTGGGCAGCACATGCCAATGACCAGGAGTGGCTCGCGCTTGAAATGCAGGACACCTATTCTATGCTCGATGTCATTCTTCGTAAAATAGATTCGAATACATTGTTAGTCGTGACGGCTGATCATGAGTGCGGCTACATCAGTATAAGAGGAAAGTACGCACCTCGCGTTGATTTCGGAAGCAAGGTACATTCATCACAGATGGTGCCGGTCTTTGCTCATGGACCCGGTGCAGAAGAGTTCGCTGGCATCTATGAGAATACAGAGATCTTTCAGAAGATGAAGATGCTGCTTGGCCTATAGCAAAAGGCATGGAGCATGGCGAGCATTCGTTTCGGCTATCCTCAACATTTGAGGGAGAATTAAATTCTCTATTGATAAAATTTATTTTTCGAATTTTCCTCCCCAATCATTCCAAAATCTTCATCAATGATTGAGCGGAGCCGAAATTATAAGGTAAAAGTCTAAGGGGGTCGTTGTGGTTCGGCTTGCTTGTTCCCATTCTCTTGCTACAGCTCACCAACCGCGATAGCCGAAACGAAACCCATAACAACGATCACTGTTCATCTTTTTTTCTAAACTCTCTAAACTTTCATCGGTGAAAGCGATGAAAGTTTGCTTCGATCTGCTCTCTCATCCATGTTCTACAGCTCAGCATCCACTTTCTAAACACATCCTCTGTAGAAAATCTACTAATGAAGTATTACTTAGCAAGGTAATCTCTTAATGAAGTCCCAAGAATTCCTGCCCAGCCTTGTTCGAAATTATTTCTTGCAAAATCTGCATTCTCTTTCGGAAAGGTTTCTAAACCGGCGTGCGTCAATCTTACCCTGGTATTGTTTGTTCCTTCAGGAAAAAGTTCCCAGGCGACATAAGACATGCCTTCATATCCTTCATAGCTCCAGGTGTGTTCCAATTTTATACCCGGGATGACTTCGGTGATTTTACATACGTGATGATAGTCGCGATCTTCAGGGCCACCATCAAATCTGAATTCAAAACCAACTTCGGGTTCAAATTCGGCGAGTTTGAAATACCATTGTTTCATTTCATCTTTATCAGTGATGGCATTCCATACTTTGCCTGCAGGAGCAGGGTAGGTGCTTTCAATAATGAAAGGTTCATTTTTCATTTTTGGGATGATTTTTAATGGATTTTTTATTGCCGCTAATTACGCTAATTAACGCAAATTAATTTCTTGCTTCTTTAACACTAAATTATTCGCCTTTCTTAAATCGATTGTAGGTAGCAATTCCTTTTTCAAAAACCAGGCACGTTTTCCATTTCTTGCCCTTTCGATTGGAATAGCAGCTCCAATGACCGTAATTTTTTGGATAAGTGGATAATTTTATGGTTACCCAATCTGCAAAGACTAAACCATTCAGTACAATAGGCTCGTAGTGGTTAGCTTTGAAGAAAGCCATAATATCCACTTTGTCATGGTTCTTATTGTCTTTTCGGATTTCAGTCAGAAATAATTTATTATTGATCAGCTTCCATGTGGCCTGGTATTCACGTAGACAGTCCAGGTTGGGCACATAGATATCCGCACTCTTAAATGGTCTTATTTCAAAACCGAGGTCTTCCAGTGGAAATGATCTGAGGAAAAGGGTATCCTTACCGATGATCAGGAGATCAGGTTTTTGATCAATAGTGAACGAGAAATTGATGGCCGTAAGGAGCGCACAGCAAACAATGACCAAGCCTTTAGTGAGTAAGTTTCTCACCATAATACATGAGGTTCGTTTCGAAGCAGAGGGCAAAGAAGTGTTTAATCAACCTATCATTCCCTTCACATCAGTTATCCCCGGATAAGGTTATTGGTCTTCCGTTAGGATAGGCTAAATTAGGCAACCATTTTTAGAATGGCAAGAGGTGTCAGCATCTTTTACAATTGCTCAAGTTTATTTTGTAAGGTTTGCTTTTCTCCGGAAGTTTTGGCTAATGCAATGGCAGACTGAAAATGCCCTTTTGCTATTCCTTTGTCAACATTTTTATACAATTCCCCCATGAGGGAATAATAAAAGTGATTGTCACTTAATTGTAATTTTTCCGCTGCCAGAATCCCTTCATGCACCCCATTTGCTTTCTCCAGCAAAAGTCCTGTTTAACGCAGCAATAGGGGAATATTCGATTTGAAGTAATTTATTGTAAAGCTGTAATATATTTTCCCATTTCTTGTGTGTGTCACTTTTTTGTGAATGCCAGTAAGCAATGGCAGCTTCAACTTAATTAATAGTCCCCCTTTTCAGGGGGCAGGGGGCAGATGTGGCTGTTACACTAAATACCCAAATGCAATATCCTCCTGCTTTAGTTCGGAATAATTGACCTGATGTTTTTTAAGATTGGATATCAGGCGGTGATAATCATTGCGTGACCTGACTTCGATGCCTACTAAAGCCGGACCCGATTCCTTGTGGTGTTTTTTGATATATTCGAATCGGGTGACATCATCCCCAGGCCCCAGGATATCATTGACAAAATCTTTCAATGATCCCGGACGCTGGGCTAAACTGATAAGGAAGTAATGTTTAAGTCCTTCGTATTGCAGTGATCGTTCTTTAATTTCCTGCAGGCGATCGATATCGTTGTTGCTGCCACTGATGATGCATACCACATTTTTTCCTTTGATCTCATTTGCATAGTCATCCAGCGCTGCGACAGAAAGTATTCCTGCAGGTTCGACCACCATCGCATCTTCATTGTAGATTGAAAGAATGGCTGTACAGATCTTCCCTTCAGGTACTAAATGCATTTCAGTCAATGCTTCTTTGCAAAGGCCGAATGTGATATTCCCTACCCGTTGGACCGCAGCCCCATCTACAAAACGGT
>JBDSPM010000071.1:0-2619 GCA_039930325.1 Saprospiraceae bacterium | reverse complement strand
AATAAGCATTGGTTTGTGCAATGGCTTCAATCAGGAATCTCAATTCCTTACCATAATTATTGTCAGGAAATCCTCCTGTCTCACCTTCACCTATGGGCTTCAATGCAAATGGATCATTCAATGCCAGGGAGAAATTAGTGAGCGGACCCTGGCATGTTTCAGATACAAGCGATCCCATCGTCAGAGCAAAAGGTGATTCATGCTCAGTATTAGGATAACCTTCAGGATAGTCTGGATACAAATCATAAAAATATCGTCCCAGCCAACCTGTTGACACATATTCCGTAGCAGAAGAACCTGAGGTCCAGATATCCGAAGATCGAAAATGTGAACGGTCCTGGTTAGGATAGGCAACACCCTGCACAATTCCCATTTTTCCATCCTGATACAATTGCTGCATCTGGGTCATCGCCGGATGCAATCCCAAATTGGTTTCAATAGACAGCACCTTTGATTCAGGAATTAATATATTTGGACGAAGCGCACTTAACGCGCTGTACTGATCTACCGGAATGACACAATTGAGCCCATCATTTCCACCATTCAGTTGGATCAAAACAAGGACCCTGTCGTTTTCCGGGCCGTGGCCGTACATCAAAGGAAAGGGTACTGCACCCAGTTTCATTCCATTAAGCAATACCGGGACTGAAGTAAGAGCTCCTGTTCGTAAAAAATTTCTCCTTTTCATAGATTTTATTTTTGATGGCTTGTGACCAGAGCTTTTATTGTAATTGGAATTCAGGTAATCCTAATAGTGCTATGAAGAATGCCTTTAAGCGGTTCTCAACTCCCATCTTAATAGTAGCATTCGTCGGATCATTGAGATATGCGCCATATTCAACTGTCCATTCAAAATCCGGCAGCCCTGGAATAAGCACATCTTTGAGATAATCAAGTTGCGCCTGGGTAAGAGGATACGGCAAAACGAGGTCAACCAATGCCTGTATCATGATGTTGGGGTCCGATGAATTGGGAATGCCATCGACAACTTTGAGGACATCTATTCCATAAGGGCGGTTGAAAATGGCATTCATGCTTGTAGCCATACCATCAGTCATAGCTCTGCGTGTAGTCAGCGTAACACTGTTAATCCAGTAACGGTAGAACACAGGAACCTGGTAGTATGCTTTCCATCCGGCTACATCAGGCGGCGTGAATATATCTTGTTGCAGTGTCGTGTTCAGCATATGAAGTGCAAACCATAGTTGGTATGTTTGATTGAGGTTAAAGTTGGTGGTTACTTCAAATGGCTTGATGGTAGACATTGTGAAATCTACCGGACTCTTGATCATGGCACCTATCGCATTATCGTGATAAAAATGATCGCTCTTAAGCAGGGCTGTTAACGCGGGCTGGATGTCATAATTATTCGATCTTAATATTCCGGCAAGTGGTTCTATGACATTTAGTTCGACATCGTCATCAATGAAATAATATACAAACCACCTGTACAAGTTCCTGGCCATGAATTTTGAAACTTCTACCTGGCTAAGAATAATATCAATGACCTTTTTGTATTCCTGGTCTCCGAGATTATTGATCACCGCGTTTCCGAGGCGGGGCGATAAGGTCTTGGTGCCTGTATCATGACGATTAACCCTGAAGACTGACGATGGAAGAGGTCCGGCGGGAGCAAATGCCTGGACATTCGCAGTCCAACCAGTCAATGCACGTGCGATTTCTTTTATGTCCTGTTCGGTGTAGTTCGTATAATCACCAGGACCTGCCTCAATACCTTTGCCTATGGTAAATAATTCAAGAAGCTCCCTTGCATAATTTTCGTTTGGAGCATTTTTGTTATTCTCATTTCCATTGAGGTATAGGAGCATTAAGGAGTTTACGGTCATTTGCTCAACAAGCGACTTATAGTTCCCTAAGGCATTGTCCCTGATCAGTTTGATGTACTGGTAAATCAGTTTACCAATGTTTGCGTTGGCTGTTACAAAATGATTGTGCCAGAACAGCACCATCTTTTCCCGCAGGCTCACCCCTTCATTCAGAAAAAGGGATAATTGCCACGCCCGAACAGATCGTTGTGGATAATTTAAATTTTGAGTGATGGCAGCATCGACCCATGTGCTACCAATCGGCACATTCGGATCATTAGGTTCATTGTAATTGATTGGCAAACCAGGGTCAGGTGCAGGAGCAAATAATTTCTGAATGGTAAGATCGAGTCCATCCGTAACAGCTTGGGCAATTTGCTTTGCATTCGGAGCGAACATGGCTCGTTTAAGTAAATGCCGGGCGGTGCTTTGATCCCATATCCCTGAGTATGGATCCAGGGTGCCTCTTATTAAGACTGGGGGAGAAGCTAACATCGAGCTAATAGCCCGATTTGTTTTTGAGGAAGGACGATATGGTGCACGTGTCTTCAACAATTCCTGAAAATCTAAATCTTCTGTCATAGCTGGAACGACTTTTAATTCTGAAATATGACTCCTCCGGTAGCCGGAGGTTTAATCGTATTAATAAATATATAAAATACATGATGAACCTCGTGATATAATATAGAGTGAGAAGTTGTCTCCTCGTACTCATTGATCAAATAATTTACATACCTGGTAATCAATCAGGGACAAGGCATGGCTTGTCCCCACTGTGGGTTTAGCACACCTA
>JBDSPM010000070.1:0-4836 GCA_039930325.1 Saprospiraceae bacterium | reverse complement strand
ACAAGGTTGGTTTGTTCCCACCATGCCGGATCTCAACGCGCAAAATCCATTTTTGGCAACGTATTTTATTCAAAACGCTATCTGGTGGATTGAATATGCCGGCCTGGCAGGAATACGAATGGACACCTATGTCTATCCCGATGAAAAATATATGAGCCGATGGTCAGAAAGCGTGATGAAAGAATATCCTCATTTTAATATTGCGGGTGAAGTGTGGCACATTAATCCCGCAATAGTTTCACATTGGCAGCAGGGGAAAATGAATAGCAATGGATACAAATCGTATTTGCCCGCATTGTTTGATTTCCCGATACAAAATGCATTGCAAAAAGCCCTTGTGTCAACAGACGGCGGCGACTCAGGCTGGGCCATTCTGTATGAAACGCTGGCCCAGGATTTTCAATATGCAGATCCAAAAAAGCTCGTTGTTTTTGCGGACAATCATGATATGACCAGGATATATGCGCAGCTTGGAGAAAATGTTGCAAAATTTAAAATGGCAAACGCATTCATCCTTACTACACGCGGAATTCCGGAAATTTTTTATGGGGATGAAATAGGCATGAATAGTCCTTCCATAAGAGAAGATGGACTTATTCGTTCAGACTTTCCGGGAGGGTGGAAAGATGATAAGGTGAATGCATTCACAGGAGAAGGACTTTCGGCATTCCAAAAAGAGGCAAGTGATTTTTTCCATCGGATGCTGTCGTGGAGAAAAACGGCTGCTGCGGTTCAAAATGGAAATCTTATACAATATGTTCCGGAGCATGGCATATATGTTTACTTCAGGTATGATGCAAAGAATAAAATAATGGTGATTCTAAATAAAAACGAAAAGCCCATTATTCTTCCATTAGACCGGTTTAGAAGGCTGCTGGGGAATGCGAGCAAGGGAAAAGAAATTATTTCTGGCAAGGACATTGTGCTTGGAGATTCTTTGAGCCTTGAAGGACCCGGACCACTAATTATTGAAATCACCAATTAGTTCTTCACCGAAAGGGAGGGTCTAAAAATAGCGCAGGGAGGAAAACCTCCCTGACTATGGTTGCAAGGGCAACCACCCACATAAACCCCATATTTTTAACCAGGAAATTTCCGGATAGTCATAGTCGAATTGCCCAAAACAGAAGTTTTTCAGAGAAGGCTATTAATACACTTTTTTGGGTGAGGATAATTAAAATATTGCCTGAAATTAAGAATGTTTTGGATTCAATTAGAAACTTCTTTAAATTTAAATTAGAAAACTCACTCACCAGGGTAGTTACTAACAGGCATTAGGGTTCGTTTAGTTAGAAATCCAGGTGTCTATTACCAATTGAAAACCAGTTTTTATATCAAAAATTTATAATATACACCTCCCACATGGCCAAAGGTATAAACCCGGATTATCTGGATATTGACGTACGTCCTGAAGAGGATTTTTACCAGTTTGTGAATGGTGGCTGGATGAAGAACACGGAGATTCCATCCGATCGAAGTTCCTGGGGCAGTTTTCATGAGCTAGCAAAAAAAACGGACGAAAAAACCATCGAACTTCTTGATTTAACCATGAATCAGGACAATAAAGCGGAAGCGCTTTATCAATCAGGCATGGATATAAACGCGATCGAAACAGCAAAACTGATCGCACTGAAAGATGTGTTCCAGGAAATTGATTCTGCTGACAACGAAGAAACGTATTCGTATTTATTCGGATCACTTATTGCAAAAGGACTTGGTGGCATTATTAACTTTAGTGTTCATCCCGACCTGGCGGATAGCCATGTCTATGCAGCCTATCTGGAGCCTGGCAGCCAGGGGTTACCAGATCGGGAATTCTATCTTGATGACAACGAACGCGCAGAAAAAATCCGCGAACAATACCTTGCCTATATCACGCATATCTTCCGGACAGAGTTTCATTTTTCTCCAATTGCGTCAGCAGAAACGGCACGTACAATTTTAAAATTTGAGCGGGAACTTGCACAACATATGTTGTCAAAGGAGGACCGAAGACAGTTAGACAAACTTTACAACCCACATACATACAAAGAGCTTTGCGAATTATGTACTGCGGTTGATTGGACGCTTTTTTTCAAAGCAATGCAAATCGAAACCCCGGGCAGAATTATTGTAACTGAGCCGGCGTATTTCAGATTTCTTAACGACTTTTTTCTTTCCGTTTCTCCTTCCACTATACATCATTATCTCACATTCCTGGCAGCTCACCATGCAGCACCTTTTGCACATGCATCGCTTGAGGATGTTCACTTCGACCTATATCACAGAACACTGGAAGGTGTGCAACAAATGAAGCCGAGAAAAGAGCGCGTTGTAAAAATGGTTAATCAGCAACTTGGAGATGCACTCGGTCAATTATTTGTTTCGAAATATTTTCCGGCAGAAGCAAAAATTTCTGCGCAGGAAATGGTTCAGGATATCGTCGCAGCATTTAAGAATCGAATACATAAGCTGACATGGATGAGTGAGGACACGAAAAAGTATGCTATTGAAAAACTGGATTCTTTGAATGTCAAAATTGGCTTCCCGGATAAATGGAAGGAATATGAAAACCTGGTCATAAAGCCAACAACGAAAAATGGGAATTATCTTAAAAACCTGATAACAATCGTTGAGTGGAATTTTCGAAAAGAAGCTTCCCGAATTGGTCAGCAGGTTGATCGCGATGAATGGTTTATGGCGCCGCAGGTAGTCAATGCATATTATAATCCCATGTTCAACGAAATCGTATTTCCTGCAGCGATTTTACAACCACCCTTCTTTGACTGGCAGGCAGATGCTGCAGTTAATTATGGTGGCATAGGTGCCGTGATTGGCCACGAAATCACGCACGGATTTGATGACCAGGGCAGCCGTTTTGATAAAGAAGGCAATCTGAATGAATGGTGGAAGCCAGAAGACCGGGAGAGATTTCAGGCGCTTACATCACAACTCATTCAGCAATTTGACGGATATCTTCCTTTTGAGGACTTATCGCTCAACGGAACATTTACATTGGGAGAAAACATAGCAGATCTGGGGGGATTAAGCGTAGCCTACGATGCCCTGCAACTTTATTATGACAGACATGAAAAGCCAGGAGAGATCGATGGGTTTTCACCTGAACAAAGGTTCTTCATGTCATGGGCTACGGTATGGAGAACAAAAACAAGGCCCGAAGCTCTTCGTCACCAGATAAAAACGGATCCCCATCCTCCAGGTTTGTACAGGGCCGTGGCTGCTCCGTCAAACATAAATAGCTTCTACGACGCATTCAACATACATCCTCAAAGCCCATGGTATAGAAAACATGAAGACCGGATCAAAATCTGGTGACGAAGAAAGTTGAATGATGTTGTGGACTTACAGTTGAAAACAAACTTCACAGCAATGACAACAGAAAAAAAGTTTTGCAGAGAATGCAATGAACAAATTCATGGACGCCGGGATAAGCTATATTGTTCAGATTATTGCCGGACACAAAATTTCAACAACCGGAATGTGGACATCAGCAATTTTATGCGGAGGGTTAATTACATCATTCGCAAGAACCGCACCATCCTATCCACGCTCAACGCAAAAGGGAAAACAAAAACGCACAAGGAAAAGCTAATTGATGCCGGATTGAATTTTGATTATTTCACTAACGTGTATAGAACACGGGCAGGCAAGGTGTATTATTTCTGTTATGATCAGGGTTATCTCGAGTTGGAGGATGATTTTTTTGCCCTGGTTGTAAAAGAAAATTATGTTGGCTGATCACCGGCAGATACACGTGCGAGTGCGATAAATTGATCGACGCTAAGCTGCTCAGGCCGCATATCGGAGACACCATGATCTTTCAGGACATCTTCATGAATGATCGTAGAAAGCGTATTGCGAAGCATTTTCCTGCGCTGGCTAAAGGCCATCTTAACGACCTGTCGCAATGCCTGAAAAGACAAATCATCTATTTCGCTCCTGTACCGCGTAAGGGAGATGACAGCGCTCTGCACTTTAGGAGGAGGTGAAAATGATCCAGGTTTAACATGGAACAAAAGAGATGGAGTATAGAAGGCTTGTGTAAGGACCGAGATCACTCCAAAACTTTTACTTCCCGGAGGAGAGCAAATCCTTTCTGCCATCTCACGCTGGAACATACCGGCCATAAAGGGCACATGATGCCGGTGCTGGATACCCAGAAAAATAATCTGGCTTGAAATGTTGTAAGGAAAATTTCCAACAAGAACAAAATTTGAATCCGGGCCAAGAAGCTCATCAAAACGAATACGTAGAATATCACCCTGTACAAGCCGAAGCGCACTTCCTGCAAATTCCCGTTCAAGCAACGGACTCAAATCCCGGTCAAGTTCGACCGCATAAACAGGAAGTGGCTGGCGGAGCAAATATTTTGTGAGAATTCCTTTTCCCGGACCCACCTCAACAATGGCCTGGCAACCATCGGCAATAACGGCAGAGGCAAGCTTTTCAGCAATAGGATCCTGGGTAAGAAAATGCTGCCCGAAGGATTTCTTGGCTCTCATGGTGAGCGAAGATAGAAGAAATGACAAGTGCTAAAGCCAAAAGTGAAAGGCAAACCCCAATCAAATTATCGCTTCAAATTCCTGTTTCTCATCAGTAAAAAAAATCCAATCTTTTTGTCCAAAACGAATCCTTTCATACTCATCCCCGAAGTATCTCCAGTTTCCACGTAATAATATTGCATCGAAGTATCGATCTGTAAAGGGCGCTGATAGGGCAGTCCTCCAATAGGAAGCGGAATTGTTTTTTGATAAAAGCTAAGAGAAGGATTAAATATCCACGAAGAAGAAAGGTATACACTGTCAGAGGCTGGTCCTTCAGGCAAAATGACTGAGA
>JBDSPM010000069.1:0-3877 GCA_039930325.1 Saprospiraceae bacterium | reverse complement strand
CCTGACAGAACGGCAGAGATCGTCAGGGAAAAGCAAGATGAGTATGGTCCCTTTATCTTCCTGATTGAAAGAGAGAAGAAATTGGGCCTGGGCACCGCATATATCTATGGATTCAAATGGGGGCTGGAGCGGGATTATCAGTTTTTGTTTGAAATGGATGCTGATTTTTCACATCCGCCAAAGGATTTGCTGCGACTCCTTAAAGCTTGCTCACAAGATGGCGCAGATGTGGCTATCGGGTCCCGGTATGTAGAAGGAGGAGGTGTAGTCAATTGGCCTAAAAACAGGTTAATCTTATCCAAAGGAGCTTCACTCTATACCAAAATGATCACCGGGATGCAGGTCCAGGATCCAACGGCAGGATTTGTTTGCTATCGTCGCGAAGTATTGGAAATACTGGATCTGGATAAAATAAAATTTGTAGGATATGCATTCCAGATAGGAATGAAATATCTCGCTTACAAAGCGGGCTTTATTCTAAAAGAAGTCCCTATTCAATTTGTAGAAAGACAATATGGTGTCAGCAAAATGCATATGGGCATCATCCGCGAAGCCGTTATCGGTGTTTTACAATTGAGATTAAGCTCTGTATTCCGGATCAAAAGGGTGAAGCAGAAACCATCACATAAAGTTTAGTATTAATTACGCGTCAGGATCACATTGAAACCTTGCAGGGACACAAAGATCTGGTTACACGTGTAGCTGGTAACAGAATAATCATTATTTATTGAAGTAGTGCCTGATGTATTTGATGCATGGATATGTACAGTTGTATTGGATGGTACCATAAATGTTTTTTCACTAAGCAACTGGCCCATGGATTCTGCAGCGATCAGTGCATTATTAGAATCCACAAGAGTCCCGTTTGCATGAAATTCCACGGTACCAAGGTCACCTGCCACTGAAGTTACATTCCAGCTTCCAATAATATTTGTATCCAGGTTGCCTGGCGTGCATTCATCTTTTTTACAGGATATGGTTAGAAGGAGAGTGATGCATAGAAGTGAAGTGATGAAGAGTTTCATAAATGGAATTTAAGGTGTAAAGATATGAATTGGGGTTAGTTCTGCCCCATCATTTTGTTATACGAACTGCGTTCGCAACAAAATATCACCCCAGTTTTTCTTCACTGGCGTATTCGAAAATCCTGGGGAATGGTTAAAAAGTAAGGCATAGTTTGCCCCATCATTTTAATTAAAATTGTAAGATTTATTCATTGTAGATTTATATGGCAATGAAAAATGTCATTCTTTTTTGGCTGATCTATTTGTCCAATTCTGCAGTATATAGCCAGGATTCTTTTAAGCTTGCAGGTATTCATCCCGGAGCTTTGGCGCAGAATACCGCAACAGGCAAGATGATCACTACACTTTTTCCGTGGCAAGGAAAACTTTATGCAGGGTATGGAGACTATGGAGCAAACACCGGTCCTATCGATATCTATTCATTTGATCCCGATTCACTCAGTTTTACATTCAGGTGGGAGGCTAACACGGAAGCGATCTATAATTTCAGAGCATACAATGGAAGATTATTTGCTCCGGCGATCGATCGTAAATTATATAGCAAGCCCGGAGATTATACCATGCTGGATACAAGCGGCGTGTGGGGCGATTATAATTTCGGAAGCAATTCCACACACGTATTTGATGTCGCGCGATTGAGTGGTTCGGAGCTGTATATGGTTGGTTCGCAGGAAGTAAAAGCAGCTGTTTGGCGAAGTAAGAATAATGGTATGACATGGCAAAAAATTCATACAGATACAGCCATAAGTGGGACGGCGGGTGATTTTGCCAGGTATTATTTTGCCGGAGTGCTGAAGGGAAAGCTCTATGTGCAGGCTAAGGATTATTACGGATCCATTCATCCGTATGCTGATGTCTGGGATGGGATACAATGGACGCGCGATACAACGCTCTTTGGTGCCAGCACCTATGTCTATGGCTGGCGTCCGGATACGATGGCAGGAAAGATGGTGCTTCTCAGTAATTCGCCGGGGTATTCATCCTTATTGCGCGTATTTGACGGAGAAGCGGGAAGTATTTTAAATAATATGTACGCATTTGATTTTTTTGTCGATTCCGGTTTTCTGTATGCCCTTGTTGATTCCGGTTATGGGAAGGTGCTTGTGCAACGCACCCAAGATCTGGCCAACTGGTTTACGCTTGCACGAGCTCCCTACGGTTCGCGCAGTTTTACGATAATGAATGACAAGATTTACATTGGCATGAGTGATTCACGCATTATGGAATACACGTCGCCATTAAGCAGCATCATCACACAGGTGGAAACAGAAAATCCAATATCTACTGAAATAATACTATATCCAAATCCTTGTATCTCTGTGTTGAACATTATCTGGCCATGGGAAAGTGAAACGAATGTTTCCATCATTGATTGTTCTGGCAGGATAGGAAGTTATCACACATTTTATGGGGACAGGGGATTTATAAATGTTTCTGCCCTGCCACCAGGATTATATGTATTGAAACTTGATAACGGGAGTGGGGTGGCGTTTTGTAAGTTCATACGTGAATAGGATGTGGTATGCTTCTTTTATCAACAAGCAGGATTTTTCCCCCTAAATCCCCCATACTTCGACCTGCTCCACTCTTCCTTGTGCTATAGTTCGACTTTCTTTCGCTCAACCATGTGCTACAGCTCACCAACCGCAGCTCAGCAACCGGGGGGGAACAGTTTTAAAAACGAAAAACGAAAAACGAATATTGAATAACGAATATCGAGCGCAGCGAAGATCCCGCAAAATGCGGGAACGAATAACGAAATGTTCCGAATTGCCCCAGTCTTAACCTGGGGATAAGCATAAAGAAGAATTTTGGTTTTAGCCAGTAAAGGATTCCTCAATTGGCTGAAGCCGAAAGAATCATCAGATTTGACCCAATGCTAAAGCATTGGGCAATAGAGATTTTACCAAGGTTAAATTTTAATTCTAATTGATTTTTACATCGGCAGCCGCTTACTTCGACGGCTTCCACACAAATCTCTACCTCAGCTCAGCAACCGGGACTGCCTGTACACAGATTCTAAAAATTCTGAGAAGGAATTATTTTTAATTGCCCCAGGCTTTAGCCTGGGGTTAGCGGAAGAGAAAGATTTTGGCTTTAGCCAATATAGAAAAATCAATTGGCTGAAGCCAAAGGTATCATCCATTAAAACCCCATGCTGAAGCATGGGGCAACTCAAGATTTAATTAATAATTTCAATTATAAATGATTTTTACATCTGCTGCCGCTAACCCCAGGCTGAAGCATTGGGCAACTAAAGATCTTTCCTTACATAAAACTCAAGCCTGATGGATCCTTGCAGCGGCAGCCACAGAAATGAGATACCTGTTTTTTACATCATGATCAGAATAAACGCGACAACAATCACAGCCAGGAGATGGTAACTCGTGTTGATGAAAAAGAGCTTCCAGGATTTCATTTCCCATGCTACTGTATTCAGGTCGAGTGGCAAGAAGAAGCCCAGCCATGTGAAGAAAGCTGCCTCCAGAGCCACGGATGCCAGTGGTTCGGTTGACGGTGGAAGTCCCCAGGTCACAGGATTCCAAACGGCGATGTTATGAGCGAATACAAAGGCCATGAGGAAATTCCCGATGATCATGATGATCATTCCTTTGGCCATGGCTCCGGCGGGAGGTTTTTGGGTCATATCAAAACCCATTTCTTTTCCCCAGGCTTTTCCAAAGAGGGGAGTGTACCAGATAAAGCCAAGTATAAAATTGGCTACGACAGCGACTACTATCGCTAAATAGTTGATTTCAATGAGTGGCATTTTGTTTTGATTTTAAGTATGAAGGATTGAACTAAGATAATAAATGTGATTTGTTTATAGGTTTATAGGTTTATAGGTTTAT
>JBDSPM010000068.1:0-3952 GCA_039930325.1 Saprospiraceae bacterium | reverse complement strand
TATAGGGATAGCGAGCAGAAAAAGATTGGCAACCTGATTAGATAATGAGAGCATATGCAATGATAAGAAATTCCACCTAATTTATAAACCACTCACTCCCATCTCCTTAACCCCCGTCAAAGATTTTTACTAATTGATTTCGGCTATCGCTCAATCACTGAGAAAAAACTTTCTCTCTTACACTTCGGTCCCTGAGCTTGTCGAAGGGAAGAAAAAGAATATTCTCTCACACCTGCCTATGGCCTAAGATAAGGGTGAAGGTGTGAGAATGCTTCGGCTATACCCTTCGACAAGCTCAGGGACCTCCTACAATGCACAAACCCTGCCTATCGTGAACAAACTCCATGAAATGACCATTTATATATTACTATGCTGAGAAATATACTTTTTTTACTTCTGGCCTGCTTTATGTCGGCTACTGCTTCTACCCAATCCTTGCCGGTTCCGGATCACATCGTCATTGTCATCCTGGAGGATCATGAATACCCGCAGATCGTTAATTCTCCTGCGGCACCATTTATTACCACGATGGCAGCAGATACACCTACGGCGGTACTACTTCATTCCTTTGCCATTACCCATCCGAGCCAGCCAAATTTTCTGGACTTATACTCTGGTTGTAACCAGGGTGTGACAGATAACAATGTTCCGGCTTCGATACCTTTCACTACCGACAACCTCGGCAGACAACTCATAGATGCAGGTAAAACCTTTATAACCTATTCAGAAGACCTGCTGAGTGTAGGATTCAATGGAGCCACTTCGGGGAAATATGCCAGAAAGCACAATCCTGCTGCCAATTGGATGGGATCAGGTACAAATCAGATTCCTGCTTCCACTAACCAACCCTTGACCGCATTTCCTTTTAATGATTTCAACCTGCTTCCAACGGTTTGTTTTGTTATTCCGAATCTTGATAATGACATGGAAAATGGCACAGATCCGGACAGGATATCAAGAGGCGACACATGGGTGCATGATCATTTCAATACATATTATCAATGGACGAAAACACACAACAGCTTATTCATTCTCACCTTCGATGAAGATGATAACACGACGTACAATCATATCCTGACTTTTATTCACGGCCAACAGGTATTGGACGGCATCTATTTAAGAGAGGTCAATCATTATGATATACTTCGCACTATTGAAGAAATGTATGACTTGCCTTATGCCTGCAATGCGGCAGGAGCTATTGCTTTATCCGATATCTGGAACATATCGACAGCAGTTGAAAATACTTCTTCTGACCTTTCTAAAATCTCCATATATCCTAACCCGGCACACAAATTAATTACAGTTGAACTTTCATATAATTCTACACAACCACCGGTCATGAATATTATGCATATTACCGGTCAGGTTGTGAAGCGCCTCACTCTCCAGTCCATTTCTACCAATATTGATATCAGTGATTGGATGAGTGGAATATATTTATATCAAATCCAGTCAGAGGGTAGGGTTACGAATACAGGGAAGTTTGTGGTGGAATAAAGATACTTTAGTTCAAATTTATTTTCGCGAAACTGATTTTCGCTAACACTCAAGCGTAGGCACAGTCTACGCTTATCAAGGTTTTTTTATAAAAAGCAATCTGATCGGCGTAGGCTGAGCCTACGCCGGAACGTCAGCAAATTTCTGATTTGCGAACAAATCATCCGCTACCATCATAAAAATCTATATCGAGCAGCGTAGTCCTGTCACTATAATTTCTTGCACTACTGTACATCCAGTCATCTGCTTTATCAACGAATCCTGCCCGCACCGGATTTAAATGGATATAATTCATTTTTTGGATCAAAAACGAATTTGAAAATATGGGTTCGGCATGGTTGTCATGGTTCCAGAATTGATATTGGCTGTTCCGTATATTCCGCTTTGCTGAAAATTCAAACCTCTTTAGCATCCATTCCGCCCTTGACTCATAAACTAGAGGTATTGTTTTCAGAATTTTAGTAGCTGTGAATCTTTTAAATTCTCTCACGAGGTCAGGAAGGTTTTGTTTTTTTGCACTCAGTATACTATGCACATGATTGGTCATAATGACAAATGACCATATTTGGAGACCTTTTTCATTACGACAGAAATCAAAGCTATCAATCAGAATGTCTCTGTATATCTTTCTTGAAAAAATATCCACCCAGTCAATTACCCGGAATGTAAGGAAGTAAGTTCCTGTTGGATCATCGATCTGGTAACTGGTGGACATATATAGATCTAAAAATAATCTTAAATCTGATTCTCAGGTTTCATTATCCGTTTTTAAACGTAAGTAAACGTTTACAAACGGATACGCAAAACGGAGTTTTGTCAACACTCAAGCGTAGGCCTAGCCTACGCTTATCAAATTGTTTTTTTTTGAATGCAAACGGAGTTTGCATTCAAAAAATGAATACTTGATCGGCGTAACCTGCACCTACGCCGGAGCGTCTGCAAATTTCCGATTTGCAAAAAACTCCGTCACCCATTATCCTTGCCAGAAGAAAGCCTGGGTCGAATTCCTTGCTGAAAAGCCTGATCCCGTAGCTGAAAGAGTCTAATATTCCAATCCGCTGCATTCGGAAATACCAGCTATTTTTGCATTCGCAGTTTTAATTAGGGTGGGACCAAGGCAATTCGGGTGATTTCTAAGAAATCGACATTTGTAGGGGCAAACGGATGTGTTTGCTTAATATTTGGTCGTCCACAATAATAAGATAAAACAGATTTATTTAGAAAAATGAAATTGATGCCTACCGATCTGAAAACATTGCTTTTTTTATTATTGCTCTCAGTCTCTATCCCTCTCAAAGTCCAGAACTCCAAGCCAGGTGCCTTCGGAAAGATCGCGGGTCACATCATAGATTCCACATCCCTTCAACCTGTTGAATATGCTACGATCACTTTGATATCGCAGGATAGTAAGGTAATCAATGGAGCTGTTGCCGATCAAGCCGGTTTTTTCAAAATTACAGAAGTTGCCGAAGGAAAATACTCTCTCCAGATAGGCTTCATTGGATACCATTCGAAGGAAATACCATATGTGGTAATCAGTAAGTTGAATGCGAATGTACAGCTTGGCAATATCAGATTGACAGTTGAAGAAATGAATCTGAAAGAAGTCACTGTCACCGCAAGAAAAAGCATCATAGAAAACAAGATTGATAAAATGATTTACAACGTCGATCAGGACGTGACTTCACAAACCGGAGTAGCGATCGATGTATTGAAAAAAGTACCACAGGTATCGGTTGATGTGGATGGTAATGTTGAGCTGCTTGGAAAATCAGGTGTCAGGTTTTTAATCAATGGCAAACCATCTGTCATCTTTGGCAGCAGAGTCGTGGATGTGCTGCAGTCCATTCCGGCAAGGCAGATACAAAGTATCGAGGTCGTCACGAGCCCCGGTGCAAAATATGCTGCATCTGGCACGGGAGGGATTATAAATATCATCCTTAAAAAAACCACGATAGACGATTGGTGCAGCTATCACATTATTCACAGGGAAGAGCGTTTGGTATTCAAGTATTAGGCAGGCTATTTTCGGACTCATGGCAGTCGCGATCACATTTGGCATCGGCAGATTGATAGGTGTTTCGTTAGCGGGTTAAAGCAAATAAAATAAAAGTCGCAAATCGCCCTGCAGATTGTCGGTTTATTACCTCACTAATCCAATTTGTATACCCTTACCTTGCAGTGATAATTAAATTCAATTGTAAAAAATAAATAAAATGGAACATCCGATTAGTATTTGCTTTTGGTTTGACGGGCAGGCAAAAGAAGCTGCAGATTTTTATTGCTCTGTATTTAAAAATTCAAAAATTACAGCTGTTAATCCAATCGTGGTAACTTTTGAATTAAATGGTACCAAGTTTATGGGCTTAAACGGTGGCCCGCATTTTAAATTCAATGAAGCTATTTCGACCATGGTCAATTGTGACTCTCAGGATGAAATCGATTATTACTG
>JBDSPM010000067.1:0-4351 GCA_039930325.1 Saprospiraceae bacterium | reverse complement strand
ATATCCCTTTTTAGATAACTGTCTTCGTTCTGTCCAGCAGGCGATGAAACCTATCGATGGAGAAATCATTGTAATTGATAATTCGTCTGTCGACCGTACACCCCAACTTTTACATGAACATTTCCCTTCAGTTATTCTGATCGCTAATAATGACAATAAAGGATTTGCAAAAGCAAACAACCAGGGACTTGACATCAGCCATTCTGAGTATGTTGTTCTCCTTAACCCGGATACGATTGTATCCGAAGATACCTTCACCACTTGTCTTGATTTCCTTGATGGACATCCTGATACAGGAGCAGTTGGTGTAAGAATGGTGGATGGTAGCGGCAGGTTTCTTCCGGAATCGAAAAGAGGCCTTCCTACCCTGCTGGCTTCTTTTATGAAAATGTCCAGCCTATATCATCTCTTTCCACGCTCTGCAAAGTTGAACAGCTATTATCAAGGACAAATAGATGAACATGAGACTGCTAAAATTGATGTGTTGTCAGGCGCATTCATGTTTATCCGGAAAAAAACTTTAGACAAAATCGGATTCCTTGACGAAGATTATTTTATGTATGGTGAAGACATTGATCTTTCTTACAGGATTATAAAAGGAGGATTTTCCATTTATTATTTGCCATCGACCAGCATTATTCATTATAAAGGTGAGTCCACAAGAAAATCATCTTTGAATTACATACTCACGTTTTACCAGGCGATGCTTACGTTTACAAAAAAGCATCCTGAATTCAAAGGTCAAAAACAGCTTATTACACTGGCTATTTATTTCCACGGTTTTGTAAGACTGATAAAACAATCAGTTGAAAAATGGTGGCCACCTTTACTTGATTTCGCTTTGATGGTTTCGTCGTTTTACTTCGTCAGCAAATTTTGGGAGCATTATTATTTTCACCAACCCGGTTATTTCAGACCATCATTTTACTTTTTAAATATTCCACTGTATTCTTTTATCGGAGCCACCGTGATGTTTTTGAATGGTGCATATGACAAGCCCATCACCATCCGTGCTTCCTACCTTGGTTTGGGATGGGCTGCGCTGGCTATACTGGTCATGTACGCTATCCTGCCTGCTGAACTCAGAACATCCAGGATGGTCATCCTCATGGGTCTTGCGTTGTATATAGTTCTTATGGGATCGGCCAGATTGTATATTAACCCCTGGAGGACCGCCATAAAAAATGAAATCCGTCATGCGGATCGTAGAGCTATCATCGTAGCAGGCTCCGATGAAATAAAGAGAATTAAAGAATTAATTAACCGGTCGCATGATCATATCAACATTATCGGAACCGTATTTCCTGTTGAAAACTATGAACAGGCACAACCAGATTCGCTGGGTCAGCTTATCAAGCTAGAGGACATCGTAAGGGTGCATAAGGTGAATGAAATTATTTTCTCTGCCCAGGATGTCCCGTTTTCAAAATTCACCTACTACATGACAGAGTTAGGTTCGGGTCTCAGGTACATGCTGGCAGCGTCAACGACTATGAATATTGTAGGCAGCATGAATCGTGACACGGAAGGTGAGTCGTATGCGATCAGGGTTCATTTTAATTTATCCAAGCAATCATCACTTCGAGCTAAGCGTATTTTTGATATCCTGGCATCCATTCTTTTCCTTTTGTTCTCGCCGTTTCTGATTTTATTTGTTACGGAAAAGCGATCTTTTTTCCCGAATTGTATTCGTGTGCTTTCAGGAAAAAGAACGTGGGTGTCGTACCATCCGGATGATCATTTAAAATCCACTTTACCATATCTTCGTGCAGGTATTATCAGCCCGGTTTATCCTGACCCTGAAGCACTGGTGCAGCATCGCCTTGAACACATTCATTATGTTTATGCCCGGGATTATCACTGGACCACCGACTTTTCAATTCTTTTATCACAATTGAAAAAAATCGGTCACTACCCACTTCAATATGAATAAGCACCTCATAACCACTATCAAAGACGATGCAAGACAATTGTTTCCTTCCATTGTGGAAGTACGAAGAGATCTGCATTGTCATCCGGAACTTTCATTCAAAGAATCACGAACCTCCGGAAAGGTCAAAGATTTTTTATCTCAATGCGGCATTGAATATACCGAAGGCTGGGCCGGATATGGAATAGTGGCTTCGATCCTAGGCGATCATACCGGGCCACTGGTCATGTTGCGTGCTGATATGGATGCACTGCCTATAGAGGAAGAAAGTGATGTGCCGTATCGTTCTGTTCACAATGGTGTCATGCATGCCTGTGGACATGATGTTCATACAAGTTCGTTGTTGGGTGTCGCTGCAATCCTTCAAAAAAATAAAGCGCTCATTAAGGGTGAAGTGAAATTGATATTCCAGCCCGGTGAGGAGAAATTACCCGGAGGCGCTTCACTGATGATACGAGAAGGTCTTATGGAACCTGTCCTGCCTCAATGGATAGTGGGCCAGCACGTTTATCCTTCGCTACCCGCCGGGCAAGTTGGATTTAGAAGTGGCCTGTATATGGCATCGGCAGATGAAATCTTTATCACCATCCGGGGAAAAGGAGGACATGCTGCTACACCGCATCTTTGTATAGATCCGATTTTGATCGCTTCAAGAATAGTGGTTGGATTACAGGACCTGATCAGCAGAAATATTGACCCAATGTCACCTGCTGTGCTGACCATAGGCCGTATTTATTCTAATGGTGGCGCTACTAATATTATTCCAGACTCTGTACAGCTTGAAGGCACCCTGAGAGCTATGAATGAAACCTGGAGACATGATGCTCATCAATGGATAAAGAATTTTGTAGAACATACGGCAAAAGCCTCAGGAGGGACAGCCGAAACTAATATTATGGTTGGTTATCCGAGCTTAAGGAATGATGACCAGATCACTGAACTATGCAGGGAGGCAGCCATTCAATACCTGGGCGAAGACAAGGTCCATGATCTTCCCATGCGAATGGGCTCTGAAGATTTTGCTTTTTATACCCTTGAAATTCCAGGCACATTCTATCGCCTGGGTACAGGATGGGAAGAGGAGAAACTCAACTATCCGGTGCATTCCAATCGGTTCAATGTTGACGAAGCAGCTCTTGAAACCGGCATGGGCTTAATGGCTTATCTGACCATTAAAAATCTTTTAACCCCTTAATCCGGGTATAAATCGTCCTGCTTACCTAACTTCAGAGACCGTCACTTTCAGGGAACCCCATGTTTATATGCGTAATGATTTGATTACCAAAATCTTAGGATTAACATATATTATTTTTCATAAACTATAAACTATTTGTAATCAATGTTCTATTTTTGATAGATTATTAATATATCACCTTTTATAACGTAAACAACTATGGCCATGTCAAAAGTCCTTATCGTCGATGATGAACGCAGCATCAGGCATACGCTCCGGGATATCCTGGAATTCGAAAAATATGAAGTTGATGAAGCGGCTGACGGAATGGAATGCCTGGTCAAAGTAAAGCAGAACCCATACGACGTCATCATCCTCGATATCAAAATGCCGAAAATGGATGGCATGGATGCGCTGGATAAAATCCAGGAATTAGCACGGGAAACACCCGTAGTGATGATTTCAGGCCACGCGTCGATTGATACAGCTGTTGAAGCGGTAAAGAAAGGAGCTTTTGATTTTATTTCCAAGCCGCCTGATTTGAACCGCTTGCTGATCACCCTGCGGAATGCAATGGAGAAATCAGAACTTATCTCGGAACGCAAGGTGCTTCAAAGTAAGGTATCCAACAACAGGTCACAACCGATCATTGGCCAGTCCAAATGTATCAGCCAAATCATGGCTACCATTGAATTGGTTGCTCCAACTGATGCCCGGGTTTTAATCACAGGCCAGAACGGAACAGGTAAAGAACTAGTAGCGCACTGGATACATCAGAAAAGTAACCGGTGTGATAATGCATTGGTTGAGGTTAATTGTGCTGCCATCCCATCTGAGCTGATAGAAAGTGAATTATTTGGCCATGAAAAAGGTGCTTTCACATCTGCAATAAAACAACGCACGGGAAAATTTGAATTAGCTAATGGCGGCACGATCTTTCTTGATGAGATAGGTGATATGAGCCTGTCTGCACAGGCAAAGGTGCTCAGGGCACTACAGGAAAATAAAATAATGCGTGTAGGGGGTGAAAAACAAATCAGGGTGGATGTCAGGGTCATCGCTGCTTCCAATAAAGATCTACGCAAGCTGATTGATACAGGTCGTTTCAGGGAAGATCTTTATCACAGGCTTGCGGTCATTATCATTGATGTTCCACCTCTTAAAGATCGGATGGATGATATCCCGCAACTCATACAGCATTTTTGTAATGAGATCTGCAAAGACTATGGAATTCCTGAAAAATCTTT
>JBDSPM010000066.1:0-4249 GCA_039930325.1 Saprospiraceae bacterium | reverse complement strand
GCCAGTATGAGTGGTTGCGCAGGTCAGCGCTGTATGGCAGCATCTGCGATGGTAGCCGTGGGTCCACTGGATGGAATCATTCAGATAATTTGTGACGAGGCAAGAAAAATAGTTCCCGGAAAAAACCTGGGTAGCGTCATTAGTAAGGAGGCGAAAGAAAAAATAGAAAGGTACATTACAGAAGCAGAAAGCGATGGCGCAAAAATTCTTGTTGATGGCAGAAACATTGTTGTCGAAGGGAAGGAACATGGTTTTTATGTTGGCCCTACAGTGATTGATTATGTCACACCTGATATGGCTATAGCCCGGGAAGAAGTTTTCGGTCCTGTCCTCGCTATCATTCGCGCAAAGGATATTGATGAGGCTTTAAAAATCGAAAATGCAAGCAACTATGGCAACGCTGCATCCGTATTTACTCAAAGTGGCGCCATGGCAAAAAAAGTGATGGACGGTGCAAGTGCCGGAATGATCGGGGTCAATGTGGGTGTCCCCGTCCCACGCGAACCATTTTCATTCGGCGGCTGGAATGAAAGCAAATTCGGCGTCAATGACATCACAGGAAAAAGCTCAATTGAATTCTGGACCAAGCTCAAAAAGACCACCATCAAATGGAATCCGGAATCAAAGACGAATTGGATGAGTTGATAAATTGAAATTTCATACGCCCCTTTAGGGGTTGGGGGTAAAAAGGAATCAAAGGATGCCGGATTCGGGGATGCCGGATAGCAGACGCATTACTTGTATTCCTATTTACCATTCACCTGCAGTTTCAGATCGAACAAAAAATACGTCCGGAATCCGAGATCTATTCATCCGGCATCAATAAATGCTCCAATCATCTACCTTTATGCCCGTTTCATTACGAATATGACAGCCAAACAGGCTATAATTCAGGTACTTAGCAACATTACGCCGGACTAATCGTTTATAAAATACTCAATTTCAGATTTGTGGAAAGCAGTTTAAACAGGAATATTCCATATCAGGTTAGCGAGGTGAATATTCGCGATCATGGATATGTAGCCGGCTATCATTTCGCGGGCAATTCAATGGCTGATTTTGATTCTGCTTCAAATGATATTTTTCTGTTCTGTGTCAAGAGTGGTCGTATCAATCTGCATGTTTCCTTCATACCTCATCCTCTTGAACTCAACTCCGGTGAAGCGATCTTTCTTGCAAATCCGAGAAGTGCATGGAAAACGAAATTACAATCCGAATTATCTGCTGAAGTTTTTGTCGTACGCATGGAAGTCTCGTCTTTTCATAAAATCCTGAATCCAGCGTTTGATGATCATCAGCTGGATGCATCTCACAGGATGAATATGAAAGACCTGATGCGGATCCTTCCCGTCGGGCCATCGATGATGACTTGTTTTGATTCCCTGCTTCATCATAAACTAAAGCAACCATTTGCCGCTTTATTCGAGCGTGCAAAATTCTTAGAAATATTCAGCCAGTTACTGGAATCATCATTTGGCGAGCCGATGGATGCTTGCCCTGTGGCCATGAGCCCGGCGATAGAAAATAAATTGAATCTTGTAAGACGCCACATTATCGATCACATCGATGAAGCACCAGATTCTGACAAGCTTGCTATACTTTATGCATTGCCGAGAAATACATTAAAGGAAGGATACAAATTCGTATACGGTCAAACGATACATCAATTTCATTCCGATTACAAGCTTGATTCTGCCATGCAGATGTTGAATTCGGGAGAACTTTTGGTGAAGGAAGTTGCTTTCAAAATAGGGTATCAGAATCCAAGTCACTTCATTTCCGCTTTTAAGAAGAAGTTTGGTCATACGCCGAAGCAGTATTTTAAGCGGGAGATCATTACTCAGGCATAGATGCCAGATGTCATCCTGCTTTACAGCAGGACTTCGCGGTGCTCATGATGCCGGACGGAACGAAGTACGAAGTACGAAATACGAAATACGAAATACGGGGTAGGAGGTACGTGGCATGAAATACGAGGTGCGAAGTGCGAAGTACGAAATACGGGGTAGGAGGTACGTGGCATGAAATGCGAGGTGCGAAATGTGAGGTGCGGAGTCCTAAACTTCTGATTAACTTGATCTCGGACGATTTGAATTTGCTCTTGCTGTTTTAATGGACGTAACTGTAATTGACAGTAGCTCATTTCCTTCTTGTAAAAGGTCTTTGGTTTCAGGAATCCATTTGGCATTTATACCATTTGAATACTTGAGCCAGTAAATAGTTTCGTCAAGCTCTTCCTCTACGATTTTCAACTTGTTAATAAAATCTGGACTTGATTTACCTCGTTGTGCGGCACTATAATTTGCTCCGCTCGAAGAAGATGATTTTAATATTTGATTTGTGATAATAAAATAGACAGATTCCTTTGGAAATTTCCGAGTCAACTGGTAAACGGCAAGTGCAAATTTCAAAAACCTCCCTTTAAGATCTGGGTCATACATGATAATTCAACTGATGGTAATATGAAATTACGGGAAATGGTGATACTCTTTCTGCATTATTTTTTTCACAAGTGCATATTGTTATTCTTGCCTGACACAGACCTATACTTCTCTAGTACTTCCTAATTCGGACTTCCTTCCTCTTAAATCATTCTTCGAACCTCGTACTCTGAACCCCCTACTTCGTATTTCGTCCTTCGTATTTCGTATTTTGCCCCTGTGATATATGATACCATAGTTGCGATTGCTACAGGTGAGACCGTATCAGCTATTGGCTTGATTCGCTTATCCGGGTCCAATGCGATATCCATAACTGAAAATATATTCAAAGGGAAAATTCTGTCAAGAGCTGATTCGCATACATTGCATTACGGTCGGATCATTGATGAAGATGGAAGGATACTGGATGATGTGGTAATCGGAATTTACAAAGGACCAAAGTCGTACACGACAGAAGATGTAATTGAGATTAATTGTCATGGATCTCCTTTTATCCTCAAAGAGATCACATCATTGCTTATACGGCAGGGAGCACGTCCTGCTGATCCCGGTGAATTTACGATGAGGGCATTTCTGAATGGCCGGATGGATCTTTCTCAGGCTGAAGCTGTGGCTGATCTGATCTCTTCATCTTCACAAGCTTCACACCGGATGGCAATGCAGCAAATGAAGGGAGAGGTTTCCAGTGAAATCCGGTATCTGAGAGAAAAATTAATTGACTTTGCAAGTCTTATCGAGCTCGAACTTGATTTCAGTGAAGAAGACGTTGTATTTGCTGACCGTTCAAAGCTTGAAGAATTAGTGAATGCGCTAATCATGATAACTTCGAGATTGAAGGATACATTTCATCTCGGCAATGCAATTAAGGAAGGGATTCCAACAGTGATAGCAGGAAGGCCCAATGCAGGAAAATCAACATTACTCAATAAATTATTACAGGAAGACCGCGCGATCGTTTCCGCAACTCCCGGAACGACACGCGATACAATAGAAGAAATATTGGTGATCGATGGTATCCAGTTTCGCCTTACGGATACTGCCGGCATTCGTGAGGCGCATGATGAAATTGAATCGATGGGTATTCAGCGGACGATAGATAAAATTGAAAAGGCGTCGATATTGATATATGTATTTGATATCTCCATATTGTCTCCAAAAGATGTCGCAGATGATATTCTTGCAATCTCACCAGAAAATGTAAAAATTATTCTTGCAGCAAATAAAATGGATCGCAATCCCTATGCTGATTCCTCAGAGTGGAAAGTGAATGATTATCCTGTCATCCCGATCTCTGCGCTCAATGACATGAATATTGTTTTTTTACGTGAAGTGATACGTGATACTATCAAAAATGAAATTCCACAAGATATTCCGATGATCAGTTCGGCGCGACATTATCACTCATTGGACAGAACAGAGATGCGATTGAAAGAGGTGTTGAATGGATTGATATCCGGAGTGACGCATGATTTGATAGCGCAGGATATACGTCAGGCATTGTATCATCTTGGGGAGATCACGGGGCAGGTGAGTAGTGATGAGATCTTGGGGAATATTTTTGGGAGGTTTTGTATTGGCAAATAGTTAATTTTATTATAATATATAATCAAATAATTTACAGTAGTATGTGATAATTATTGATATTTTTAAATAATTATGTAAAACTATAATCATATAAATTTATACTATTTGTATCATTATAATCATACTTTTATCCTATATTTGTAAACTAATACTATTATAAATGAAGAGTTTACAGATTGATCAATTGCACCAAAAGATGCTCGCATTTGGTGAAGTCCGCGGGA
>JBDSPM010000065.1:0-3187 GCA_039930325.1 Saprospiraceae bacterium | reverse complement strand
CCAAACCTGGTCAGTGCAAATACACGGTCTCCTTTTCTGAATGCCGTAATACCGGGCGCTACTTCATCAACAGTACCTTCTACATCATATCCGATGATACATGGCAAAGGAGGACATTCGCGATATTGGCCCATACGCGCCATAACATCAGCATAGTTGAGACCAAAGGCGGCAACTTTAATCCTGACCTGATCATTCATCAGCGCAGGAAGAGGGGTCTCACGCAGCTCAAAAGAGTTGCCGGGACTACCATTTTGAACAAGGACTTGTGATAACATTAGAATTTGCTTAGAATGTTGAATTTATTGACACTTTGGGAGTTCAAATTACGCAATCAGTGCCTTCAAAAGGGCCTTTTTTATTACATTTACATTGAATTAAATAAAGACAAATGAAGTCAGGATTTTATATTTCCCTTGTTATCCTGGGACTTTTCATGGCAGCATGTAAGAATAAGCCTTTTGATAGCAAAGTTTGCGGACGCACCGAATATTTACGTGACGCAGTCAGGAATACAACAGAAGTGATCGTGCATGATATTTTTTCACCTGTTGTTGCTGCTCGCATTTATGCTTATGCTAATATTGCAGCATACGAAGCAATCAGATATGATCATCCGAAAAAATATAAAAGTCTCGCGGGTCAGTTGAATGGATTGACAGAAGTTCCTGCACCCCCTGCAGACAGGCATGTCAATTTTGATCTGGCCGGTCTTGACGCTTACCTCACCGTTTCAAAAGCACTAATTTTTTCTGAATCTGAAGTGGAAGCTTTACGCACACAAATCTATGCAAAGTTGCAGGAGGATGGTGTTCCTGATGATGTATTCGAGGCATCACGAGCCTACGGAAACGTGGTGGCTGATCACATCCTGGCATGGTCCAAGAAAGATAATTATGCACAGACCAGAAGCTTCCCAAAATACACTGTTACAAATGAGCAGGGCCGATGGCAGCCCACTCCTCCTGCATATATTGAAGGCGTAGAACCAAACTGGAATCAGATTCGGCCGATGACATTGGACAGTGCGCATCAGTTTCCTCCCATCCCGGCTTATCCTTTCAGCACAGATAAAAATTCCAAATTTTTTCAGGAGGCTATGGAAGTTTATAAATTGAATGACATCGATACAGAAAACAAAGTGGCTATTGCAAATTTCTGGGATTGCAATCCATACGTCATGCACCAACAGGGCCATTTAATGTTTGCTACAAAAAAAATGACTCCCGGAGGACATTGGATGGGCATAGTAGGACTTGTGACACGTAAAGCGGGATTGGACATGGCGGGCACATCTGAAGCATATACACTTACTTCAATTGGCTTGTTTGATAGTTTCATAAGTTGTTGGGATGAGAAATATAGAAGCAACCTCATACGTCCTGAAACGTACATCAATCAATATATTGATCCAAACTGGTTACCTACACTTCAGACGCCGCCATTTCCGGAATACACAAGTGGGCACAGCGTCATATCAACATCATCCGCTGTGATCCTCACTCATCTGCTTGGTGATAATTTTGAATTTATCGATAGCACAGAGGCGGTGTATGGTCTGCCGAATCGTACATTCCATTCGTTCTTGGAGGCAGCTGCAGAAGCTGCTGTGAGTCGTCATTATGGTGGAATTCATTATCGTGCTGCGATAGAGAATGGAGTTGAAGAAGGAAGAAAAGTGGGTCAGTATGTGCTGGAGAAAGTCGTCACCTCTTCCTGATCCCATAGGAATAATCTAATTCATTGCAAATATTTCAATTATCAATTTACTACTTAAGCGAATTGGTTTTTATTCAATTTACAATCTTGAATTATGGAATACCGAACTGAAAAAGATAGTCTTGGATTGGTAAAAGTACCTGCTGGTGTTTACTGGGGTGCACAGACGCAACGCAGCAAGGATAATTTTAAAATAGGTGGCCAATACATGCCCATGGAAGTGATCAGGGCATTCGCGATATTGAAAAAAGCTGCTGCACAGACAAATCTTGAACTGGAAGTCCTGCCAAAAAATAAAGCGGATCTCATAGGTAAAGTCTGCGATGAAATTCTAAAAAACCAATTGGATGATCATTTTCCATTGGTGGTCTGGCAAACGGGTTCAGGTACTCAGTCCAATATGAATCTCAATGAGGTGATTGCCAACCGGGGTCATGTCCTGAAAGGTGGAAAACTGGATGATGAGAAGAAAATTCTCCATCCAAATGATGATGTCAATAAATCACAATCGTCCAATGACACCTTTCCAACAGCCATGAGTATTGCCGCTTATAGTTATTTAGTGGAGAATACGATACCTGCTTTGGCATTATTGCAGAAATCACTGGATGCAAAAGCAAAAGAATTTAAATCGATAGTAAAGATTGGGCGCACACATCTCATGGATGCAACGCCTTTGACATTAGGGCAGGAGTTTAGTGGATATGTATCACAAATAGGGCATGGAATAGCTGCGATAAAAAATACTTTAAAGCATCTGTCGGAATTAGCTTTAGGAGGTACAGCAGTAGGCACAGGATTAAATGCACCTAAAGGTTATGATAAACTTGTAGCAAAAAAAATAGCTCTGCTGACAGGCCATCCTTTTATTACAGCTAGGAATAAATTTGAATCTCTGGCTGCGCATGATGCCATTGTTGAATCGCATGGCGCACTGAAAACGGTAGCAGTTTCTTTAAATAAAATTGCGAATGACATCCGTCTCCTTGCTTCCGGTCCGCGAAGCGGAATAGGTGAAATAAATATTCCTTCTAATGAACCAGGATCTTCGATCATGCCCGGCAAAGTCAATCCTACGCAATCTGAGGCAATGACTATGGTCGCTGCCCAGGTAATGGGAAATGATGTAGTGATCAACATCGGCGGCATGCAGGGCCATTTCGAATTGAATGTATTTAAGCCGGTTATCATTTTTAATTTCCTGATGTCTGCAAGACTGATTGCAGATGCATGCAACAGCTTTGTAGAACATTGTGTAGACGGTATAGAACCTAATTATGATCGCATCAAAATGCATGTGGACAATTCTTTAATGTTAGTGACTGCACTCAATACGCATATCGGCTATGATAAAGCTGCAGAAATAGCAAAGAAAGCTCACAAGGAAAATACCACATTGAAAGAAGCAGCTCTTACTTTAGGATACCTGACATCTTCCCAGTTCGACAAATGGGTCAGACCTGAGGAT
>JBDSPM010000064.1:0-4604 GCA_039930325.1 Saprospiraceae bacterium | reverse complement strand
TAAACCAATCTTCAAATTTAGTCCCCAAAAAAATCCCGCTCTCTTCGCAGAGGCGGGATTTTAGTTTTTAAAGACTTCAGTACGGCACAAAAAAATCCCGCTCTAAGAATTGAAAGCGGGATTTTTTATTTTATTACATCAGAAAACAGAATTAATAATCTGCGTAACCTGATTGGTTACATCATACCACCCATTCCGCCGCCGCCGCCGTGCATATGACCACCACCTCCACCGGCATTCTCTTCTTTCTTATCGTTGATGACACACTCTGTGATTAAGATCATACCTGCGATGGAAGCTGCATTTTCAAGCGCGATCCTGGTTACTTTGGTTGGATCGATGACGCCTGCTTTTTTCAGATCTTCGTATTTGTCAGTTCTGGCATTGTAGCCAATACTTCCTTTGCTTTTCATTACTTCCTGAAGAACAACAGAACCCTCTACACCTGCATTTTCTGCAATGATTCTGAGGGGAGCTTCAAGAGCTTTCTTCACGATTTGTATACCTATCGTCTCATCATCATTGGCACCTTTCAGCTTCTCAATTGACTGGATAGCATTGATCAATGCCACACCTCCACCTGTTACGATCCCTTCCTCGACGGCTGCCCTGGTTGCACTCAGTGCGTCATCGACACGTGCTTTCTTTTCTTTCATTTCTACTTCTGTCGGTGCACCTATAAAAAGTACAGCAACACCACCAGCTAATTTAGCGAGTCGCTCCTGAAGCTTTTCCTTATCGTAATCTGATGTGGTGGTTTCAATTTGTTGTTTGATCTGGTTGATGCGGGTTGTGATCATATCCTGGGTTCCCTTTCCATCTACGATGGTGGTATTATCTTTATCCACGGTTATTTTCTCAGCCTGGCCAAGATGTTCAAGTTCTACGCCTTCAAGTTTGTATCCCTTCTCTTCGCTGATGACAGTGCCGCCTGTAAGAATGGCAATATCTTCAAGCATGGCTTTGCGGCGATCTCCGAATCCAGGAGCTTTAACAGCTACAATTTTTAGTTGAGCGCGCAAACGGTTTACTACCAGGACTCCCAATGCCTGGCTATCCACATCCTCTGCAATGATCAGCAATGGACGACCCGCACCTATAGCTTTCTCCAATACAGGAACGATTTCCTGCATATTCGAAATCTTCTTGTCATAGATGAGGATCAGTGCATCTTCATATTCAGATATCATCTTCTCAGCATTCGTCACAAAATAGGGTGACAAGTAGCCGCGATCAAATTGCATTCCTCTTACCTCTTCAAGGTACGTTTCAGTTCCTTTTGCTTCTTCTACTGTGATCACTCCATCTTTGGATACCCGACGCATGGCATCGGCGATCAGCTTTCCTATTTCTTCATCATTATTGGCGGAAATAGAGCCGACCTGCTCGATTTTTTCAAAATCATTGCCGATGACTTCTGATTGCTTTTTGAGGTCTTCGATGACGGCCTTTGTGGCTTTGTCAATTCCTCGCTTCAGATCCATCGGGTTCGCGCCTGCGACCACATTTTTCATACCAGCATGGACCATGGCCTGGGCCAGAACGGTGGCGGTTGTAGTACCATCTCCTGCTAAATCTGCAGTTTTGGAAGCAACTTCCTTCACAAGCTGAGCGCCCATATTAGCTACCGGATCTTCAAGATCTATGTCTTTGGCTACAGTGACGCCGTCTTTCGTTATGGTCGGTGCGCCAAAACTTTTTTGTAGGATTACATTCCGGCCTTTTGGACCCAAAGTGACTTTAACAGCGTTGCATAAAGCATCAACACCTGATTTTAATTTTTCTCTTGCCTCTGTATTAAAGCTAATTTCTTTAGCCATTGTGGTTAGGTTTTTATTTGTGTTAGAAGTTAATTGTTGAAATACGAAAGAAATAAATAGGACTAGTTAAGAATGACCAGGATGTCATCTTCACGCATGATGAGGTAATCGACCCCGTCATGTGTTAATTCCTGTCCCGAATACTTCCCGTAGAGAACGACGTCACCAACCTGAACGGTCATGAGATTGCCTTCCTTGCCCGGGCCAACTGCGATAACTTCACCACGTTGGGGTTTTTCTTTTGCTGTATCAGGAATGATAATGCCGCTTTTTGTTTTTTCCTCTGCAGCAGCCGGCTTAATCACTACCCGATCATTAATAGGTTTAAGTTTCATAGATTTTAAACGATTTTACTGGTTATTGATTTCTTTCTGTATCCGTCCCTATCATAAGGCATGCCATCAGCTGCTATCCTGCCATTCTTTCAGACTTTCTGCTTTCCTGTCCGATTATCCTTTACCTGCTGCCAAATATGGAACATGAATATGCTGCCATTATGACAACCGGGTACTAATAGATATAGTTGTTCCGGGGAAGGATTAAGATATGCGGGGATGAATCCTCCTGGAGTAGAAGTCTATTTTGCGAAAAAGCTAGCGAAAATGCACAAAGCAAAAAGCGCGGCTGCGAGTCCCCAGGTGAGTTTCTCGACAAAGTCGACTGACCTGGCAGCACCAAACATCTGATTAGCACCCTGGCCGCCAAAAGTGGAGTCAACACCACCTCCTTTAGGATTCTGAATAAGGATCACAGCCATTAAGAGGACGCCGATGAGAGCAATGATTACGGTTAATAATTTGAGCATGATAGTAAGAAGGTAGAATTATGTAAGTGCCTCAATTTTGGCTGCAAAGAAACTACTTTTTTCGGGATATTTTTCCATTAGCTGCTTATACATCTCTATTGCCTGCTCATGATAACCTTGGGAAGCCAGCAATTCAGCGAATGTCTCCGAGACGCCTCCGCGAGCTGTAGCTGACAAATGCTCCAATCCATAATCATCTTCATAGGGATGGACATACTCAGATCCACGGAGACTTTTTAACCATTGTGTGTACGGGGATAATTGGGAGTCCAGCAATCCATATGTAGGTAGTTTAACCGTCAGCTCAACGACAGGCGATTCTTTTTGAGCTTTTTTAACAACCTTCCGCACACGTTTTCCAGCTTT
This sequence comes from Saprospiraceae bacterium, assembly GCA_039930325.1. Taxonomy (GTDB): domain Bacteria; phylum Bacteroidota; class Bacteroidia; order Chitinophagales; family Saprospiraceae; genus Opimibacter. The sequence continues at coordinate 1,613 of JBDSPM010000064.1, read as the reverse complement.
TTCAGCTTTTTTGGGGGACGGTTCGATAGCGTTCACAATTGGCTCAATAAGTTCTTCTATCGGTGGCGACGATTGGATCTCAGATTCAGTTTCTATTGAAGAGTTATCTGCTTGCCAACCGGCTTCCGGGGTTTTTTCAATGCTCTCCGGAGAAATTATGGTTTCATCTTCGGAATTAACGGAACTGGGATCCTGTTCGAAAATCGGTTGATCAATCAAATCCGGTGGAACTTCCACTGATGCCAATTCCTCAATTCCATTCCATTTATCAATGATCTGTTGAGCGGAGGATTCTTCCAATAGAAGATGGTCAAGCTGCTTAAGTGGGTCCACAGATTTGAGAATGAACAGATCCTGAATTGATTCCCACAAGGCTCCATTGCCCAAATCAGGATCCAGTGCTTCCGGAATGCCCGGACGGGATAATTGATCAGGATTTATTTCTTGCATGCCGGTTACTTACCAATTATTGAAAGCCTGGTTGAAAATGTCCTCCAGGATTTGTTTGAAGATAATATTGATGAGATCATCCTGCACCTGCAGTAAATCGGTCTCCGAAGGGAAGTCCTCAAAATGAGAAAAAGATTTAGTCCATTGATCTTTCGGATTCAGATGGTTCGTGTATTCAACCATGACACTTATGGTCAACCGGTTGAATGCAGTTGTTTCTCCGGGTTGAGGAGCTACAGAAGAGACATTGAATGCCTGGATTGATCCGTTAAATTCAAGGTGGGGATTGGTCTCAGTGTATTTAAGCCTCGACTCCTTCGATATTTTGTCCTTAAGAGATTCAGCAAATGTCTGTGTGATAGTTCCCGGCGCATTTAACGCAGTCAGCTTAAAATTTCCAACGAAGTAGGTTTGAACTTCAGGTGCGATGCTATATCCTTTTAGTAAATAACATCCTGTAAATGCACATAATGACAAAAACAGTAGTAAGAAGGTGAGCCTTCTTTGATTGAAGAAATGCAAAATGAAACTGCATTGTACATCAGATATCATATTGCTTGATTTTTCGGTAAAGAGTACGTTCAGAGATTCCCAATTCAAGAGCTGCTTCCTTGCGTCTGCCGCCGTGTCGCCTGAGTGATTTTTTAATCATATCTTTTTCCATATCCTCTAACGCAAGGTTCTCATCAACCAATTCACCATTGTCATATTTTTTATCATCGATAATAAGAGGTGCGCGTTCAAGGTTTGGACTTTTTGGATAAGATTCATTGAGTGTTGAAGTCCATGGTTCCGGTTGAACAAGCTCTGCTGAGCCGGATGAAGGTTGAATGTTTCGGAAACTAATAGATTCGGGAACACGAAGATTATTCTTGCGGATCAATTCGAAGACCAGTTGCTTGAGATCATGCATGTCTCCCTTCATGTCGAAAAGGAGCTTGTATAGAATCTCTCTTTCCTGGAATCCATCACCAGATCCACGGGACAAAGCTGGGAGATTCGATTTCGCTACGTGTGGGGCGATTTGCAATAAAGTATCTGCATCGATCAGTTTATCTTCTGCCAGCACGCTGAGCTGTTCTATCAGGTTTTTCAGCTCACGGATATTGCCTGGCCATGAATATTTGATGAGAATATTTTTTGCCTGATCATCAAAACGAATA
>JBDSPM010000063.1:0-12218 GCA_039930325.1 Saprospiraceae bacterium | reverse complement strand
CAAAATTTGGTGTTCATCTCAGCACCGTACACAATGAGCACCATGGGGTAGGAGATCATGAGGAAAAATTTTCTATTCAAAGCATTGGAAAAGTCCTCGCCCTCACTCTTGCTTTTCAGCAAAAGGGTGAAGAGCTTTGGTCAAGGGTAGGCGTTGAACCCTCCGGTAGCTCATTCAATTCATTGTGGCAGTTAGAATATGAACACGGTGTTCCCAGGAATCCCCTCATTAATTCCGGAGCAATTGTCATATGCGATATCCTTTGCAGCTTATTTGATAATGCGAATGCTGATCTGCTTTCTTTTGTCAGATTGATTGGCGGAAATGATTCGATTCAATACAATCCCAAAGTTGCCAATTCTGAAAAGAAATTAGGCTTTAGAAATGCAGCATTGATCAATATGATGAAAGCCACGGGAAATATTCACAATGAAATTGAAGATGTCCTGGATCTTTATTACCATATGTGCTCGATCGAAATGTCATGCCTTGAACTGGCTTCCACGTTTTTATCATTTGCAAATCACGGTAAATTAATTTCTTCCGGTGAACAGATCATCACATCCAGTATGGCCAAACGCATCAATGCGATCATGCAAACTTGTGGTTTCTACGATGAAGCTGGAGAATTTTCATTTAAAGTTGGACTGCCGGGGAAGAGTGGGATCGGCGGTGGAATAGTTTCCATCCATCCCGGCAAATATGCTGTGGCTGTATGGAGTCCACGATTAAATAAAAAAGGGAATTCGGTGAGAGGAATGGAATTACTTGAGAGATTGACGACGAAGACAGGATTATCAATATTCTAAGAATTAAGTGTTTCGTGGAGGTTCAATCCGATATTTAAATATACTCCCTGGTTTGGAAAAGTGACATGAGGTTTATCAAGGCACAATATTTTTATCCATATATTGTTTTATCTATTATGAAACGAAACCAAATTCTTCCAGCTATATTGGTAATTATTTCTTCCGCAACTTTTGTTGCTGGACAAGGATGTAGTGATGCAGGCGCATGTACCATCCCTTCATTCAGGCCTTCAATTGAAAATATGGTTTCGCAGAAGAAGAATCAATTTAATGTTGGACTTTCAGTAGGAACAGCAGACCACAACATATTTGTAGTAACCCCCCTGATCGGATATTCCCGAAAGCTTGGTTCCAGCTTTAGTGTAGATGGTCAGGTGACTGCCGCATTGCATAGTGGAAATGGTGTCACGACGAGTGGTCCCGGAGATGTATTTATAAATATTAATTATCTGCCTTCTTCTAAATTTTCTTTAACAGGAGGCATAAAGATTCCGTTAAGTAATGGAGGAAGATTTTACGCAGATGATATTGTATTCCCCATGGATTATCAATCTAGTCTGGGTACATTAGACTTGATTGCCGGCATTGCATATAAATCGAAAGGCTGGCAACTTAATTTCGCTTATCAGCAACCGATTACGCAAAACGATAATCAGTTTTATCCGAATGCAGGATCACATCCCGAATCCCCTTTCAATGATTTTCCTTCGTCATTTGGTTTTGAACGACAAGGAGATATCCTGATGCACATCTCTCGTGTGATTTTGCTCAATGATCACCTCACTTTTATCCCGGGCTTACTTCCCATTTATCATCTGGGTAAAGATGGATTTTATAATAATCAGGACATGTTTGAAGATATTGACGGCTCAGAGGGCTTGACGCTTAATGCTACTCTTTATTCAAGCATACAAATGAGTGATTCCGGTAAACTTGGAATAAATGTTGGATTTCCCATTATTGTTCGTGATGTGCGACCGGATGGTTTGACAAGATCATTTGTCCTTGGAGCAGAATATTCTATTGCTTTTTAGAATGATGGAAAAACTCTCTTTCAAATACTATCTGATAGTTAATCTGAAGTTATCAGCAGTACAAATAGAATTCCATCACTGATTACCGATCACTGATTACCGATCACTGATTACCTGTTTATCACTACCACATCACCCCGATCAGATTCTTTTCCATCCGCTGATTGGTATGCCAGGTAAAATGATCTTATTTGGTCACCTTTCAAAGGAAGTATATCATACGAATGGACCAGCGGAGTAAATGTTTTCACCAAAGTCGTCTCGTTATTTTCTTTCACTTCGTACAGCAATATAGATTTCACTGAAGAGGCCGTGGGTACTCCCCAGGTCAAATGGTACCCGGTAGCAATAGGATGCACCAATATGATCCCAGGAGTAGCAATAGATGACTGCCACAAAGGTTTTACAGGATGAGAACATGTGCTTTTATTGCCCCATGCATCTTCTGACTGGATACAATACCCAAATTCATTTTCTGTCAGTGCGGCATTTATCCAATATTGTAGTTGCGCATTCACAGGTGAATTTGGCATTTCCTTTGTTGGATTTCCATTAGCATCACTGGCGAAAATGTGGTAATAGGATATTGATGGATCTTTTATTCGCTCATCATTCCAGTATAGCATCAGATGTCCATCATCCAGGCGACGCCATTCCAATTGATCCGGAGTCATGACATTTCTGCTTTTATCCGGTCTGGCGGATGTATGTACTGAAAAATCTGAGAGCTCATATGAAGTGCTTTCCGATTTAACCGCATACGTGTATCGCATTTCTGACTGAAGTGTGCTGCTTGTATCAGTGAATGAAATGGACGATCCTTTTTTATCTAAAAAATTAGAGACCTGTGACCAGGAAGAAGTGTCCCTGTCCCTTCGATAGACATAATATCCACGTATGAGATGCAGAGCATCATACGTTGGCCAGCTGATCCTAATACCTCCATTTACAGACTCAGCTGTAATTTCAGGTGGAGACATGGGCTTTTCTTTTAATAGCGGAGTGACAAACTGTGTGATGCTATTTATTCTTTCTCCTGTTTGGTCAATGATCTGAACGAAGTAATAAAATGCCTGCATAACGCCATTTACATTGTCAATATAAACTGAATCGCTTGCCTCAAGAGAAGCGATTCTTTTGAAAGGTCCTTCTATTTCAGAGCCCCTGTAGATTTCGAAACCTCTTACGCGTTCAGGCACTGAACATTGCCATGAGAGTTTAACAGATTTAGTATGGTCAGGTACATAACTATTAAAATTGATCACCCGGGGAGCAGTGATCGTGTTATAATTCTGGACGTATGCCCCTTTTAAGCCAGGATGGAGATTGCCAAGTAAATCGGTTGGATGGATGGAATAGATAAACTCACCAACCTGCTTGGTTGTATCGCGGATATTCATTTGTACCCGGTCATGCATTTGTGTTGCAAAAATGAATGGAAAAATTTCCGTCGAATCTTTACCACCTACGGCTTTCTTGTAGATCCTGGCAGAACGAACCCAGCAGTCTTTTGGCATGGTGAGCTTCATCTGGATATTAATTCCTTCATCATCACCATTTTCAAATTTTGTATTCAGATGGGTATCCAGCATATGATCCCTGAATTTTAATACTATGGCTGTTTTGCTTTTATCTGAATGTATGAGCTCAATAGCATACTCTTTCCTGGAGTAGTCATCCGCAATAAAAGCTGCCTGTCCGAGTGCCATCAGCATGACCGGATGATATTGTACGACAAATGCGAGCTCATCCATATCATTCAGTTTCGTCCAGTAGTTGATCAGGTCCTGATCCGTCATCGGAAAGGGTGCTGAAAAAATCAATTCTGATGCGCGGTAAGATTTAATAAAATCATTGAGATTGCGGGGCCAGCCAAATAAGATTATGTTTTTCTCTTTTTCAGGGAAGGTACACTCTATTTCTTTCTCAGCTTTTTCCTGGAAAACGACGAAAGCTCCATCTTTAGCTGAATATACCTGGCTATATATAATACAAGATGTCAGTGTGCATAGTATAAACGCAACTGATTTTATGATACGTAGTGTTTTCATGATTTATTAATTTTCAACACATTTGAGTTCAGAGTTAGCACCTCCGATGCAGGATTGGCCTAATGCAGCATCGATTTGGGGCCTTTCACCGGATTTAAAATATATATCTGCTTTGCCACTGATCGTTTCTGAAAAGCCGCAGGTGGATGCAGTGAAAGCAAGAGATCCACAGCCATGCCCGGTGACCACCCATTTACTGCCTACATGTGTGACAGCAGCTTGCAATAACAACTGAACCTCTGCACTGAGACAAATGGATAATTCACATGGGAATGGCGGAGTCAATGGTGGCGACAGCACTTCAGCCTGGATCATGGCGGCAGCCCAGGCAAATGCATCGAATCCAAATGTTTCCACACCAGGAGTAAAATCCATATAAAGCCTTGCATCAAAACCTACAGAAACACCACCACTTGCTCTGAAAACAATAAGATTGACTTCAGGCATCTGGGCATCCACAAGGTCCACTCTGCCCGTCAGGAAAAATCCAGTCAGGTTATGATCTGCAATGCTTGGTGGAGGAGTTTGGTTTTTCGCTTCTTTCATTATGAATAAAACGAAATCATCCGGAATATTAGAATGCGATCCCAACAGCATGCCTAGTGACACAGGATAGACAGCTGCCAGCTCTCCCTGAATGACAGCAGCAAATAAAAATCCCTCAGGCTCAACGAGAATTTGCGCTTCAATCTGGCCGATGGATACCGGGCCTAAATAAATGTCAGTAGGGGGATTAAAATTTAATGATCCATAAAGAGATTGTTTTTCAAAGTTGAATATAAGTTCGATGTCTCCAAAGCCCATATTGATATTATCCACTTCAAGATGTGCACCTTCAGTTGTCACTGGACCATCTACAATGAATGACATAGGAGGCTGATGGGTTTTCACACCTTTAAATTGATCCATATTCGCGTCAAAGGTGAGCGAAGCCCATTTCTGATTATGCACTTGCTGCACACCTTGTCTGACAAGCAACCTTTTATTCTGCGCACCAAGTCTGATTTCCTGGTCTTCATGTACATATTTTATATTCGGGATATCCAGATCCGCATCGATGACAAGGATCTTCACATGATCGTAATCTACGTCGAGTATTCCTTTTAGGAGAAAATTCCGGTCACCCTCATACACTTTAATGATACCTGTGCTAACAAATCTCTTTGCGGTGTAAAATTGTTTCGTCTCAGTGAGGGTATTTGGGTCCATGGTGAAGTTAACCAGCCCTTTAGTTTCAAAAAAATCAGTAAAAGAAGACACGATCTTTCCGGTGATATTATTTTTAGGGCCATCATATTGTAGAGCCATAGAACTTTTACGCATACCCGGAACTCTCACTCCATCTCGTCCGAGTTCTGCCGCACCGGTAAGCACAAAATATCCCTGACCGGTAGTGATTCCCTGCACTTCAAAATCAACTATATTATAGGGTCTGACGGTTCCATTTACATTAAAGCCGACATCATTGTTTTCACTGTTTAATAATATCGAACTAATGGAGATCACATCACTATTTAAAAGAGGGGCAGGAAGATTTTTGATTTCTGCTACGGTTTCTTCCGGCATTACATGACCATCGCCATCCAGTTTCTGTACCGTGAGCATCCATCCAGGTTCAGGATCCTGGTTACTAAGGATAATATTAACTCCGGCCTTAACAGGCAAATCCTTTATTCCGGCTAATGTCAATTGTGAAATATTATCAATCTCATTCATGAATAATTCATGGGGCTTAATAATTGGATTCCGGACAGGTACATCGATCTGCCCCGTCTGTATAAAACCATTCGTTGCTGTTATTGCACCAATGTCAGGATCATACCGGAAAGGGGTTGTACTATAATATCTCCATAGCTTACCCATTTTGAAATCAAGCTTGTTGATTCCATTATTGAAGGATTCAATGTTGTCGTTTGAGACAACAATTTTTCCTACGGACAGCTGAAGGTCAGCTGGCGTAACATGCGGGATATTGGTGTGAAGGATGGTATGAATGTAAAATGCTTCCTTTGATACAAAAGATCTTGAAGAATCGCTGGTGGCGGGGAATTGAAAAACCTGGTATGAATGTGAACGAGGTCGATTTTGTGCGCCAATAGCCATAAGATAAAAATCATCCACTCCCGGTGTTGGTTCCTGACCGATTTGAACAGCATTTAAGAGGCTTATTGGTGCATATAATTGCATGCCGCTTTGAAAAACATCCAGGTTATATTCTGTAGGCGTTTTCCCCAGGAAAAATTTACCATCATACTGGTATGAAAAATTGAAAGAGGATAATGACGTTTGTACAACACCTTCCAGTTTACCATTTGAATTTCCGACTTTATACAGAGTGAGGTGAGGAAGTGCCTGGTAATTGACATAACGTTTTGGGGTGAGCTCTGTATCAAACTTATTGTACAATACACATTCCACACTATGCTGATATAAAGTAAAGCTCGTTGCGATCGGTTCCAGGATTTTTTTGCCTTCTTCATTGTGACGTCCTGAATACGTAAATTTCATTTTATGGTACGGCATCTGAACTTCATTTTCCTTGCTTTGGAATCTTGTGTTCGCCGGCAATTCAGTGATGATGCCTTCCAGCAATGTATCCTGTCGGCCATTTACAGTTTTGATCTCCATTTCTGTAATCGCTGTCGGGAATCCCCAGATGTCGGGTATGACCACACCGGATAATCTTTTCAATGATATTTCAAACGGAGGATTCAAAGGCCGATTGACATTTGCTGAAGCAGTTTTGCCAATGTATAAGTTATCATCATCATTTTTCCAGGCACTGATTTCCGCCATCGATGGAGATGCTGGCACACCTTCAAGTGTGCATACACCATCCGCATTGGTGGTGCATTGGATATAATGATTACCGGAGGGAGAGGATGATAATAGAGTTTGAACAGTCGCGCCCGGAATCGGTATTGGATTCACAGATTGATTTTGTTGGCCGGATTGATTTACTGTCACGAGCACTTTTATTTTCTTGCCTTCTTTCAATCGGAAAGTATGCGACAAATAAGTTTTACTGATCGGAATTTGCATGATGGTATCGACAGGTACAAGCGTTGGCAGATCAGGATCAATGCGTACGCGGTAATTGATTTCCGGAGATGCAAACCTGAAAGCTGTGAATCCAAGTACATTTGTTTCCCTTACATTTTCATCAATACGTACAATTGCCTGAGCGGAAGCCCCATCAGGGCCCTTGATGGTGATAGCAATACGATGGAGTTTCTCTTTGACTGTGATGTAACCCAGGTCCTGGAATTGTCCTGAAGGGATATCAGCTACATCCACGTAGCATGTGTCCTGGAAATATTGTTCAGGTAAAGGAATGATCACAAGTCTTCTGTGATCACCCGAAGCAGCTGGCAGAATAAATTTTGCTACTTCCAGGTCATGAACTGCATAATTTTCCTGTATGCTCAATTCATGCATACCCTGGATTCTTGTACTTTCATCAATTCCATCACCGAATTGATTCACTATGCCACAGTACTCCGGTTCATCCGAAGGGCGAGGCACAATCAATGTCTGGATGTGTGGACCAGTCACTAACTTTACAAGTGCACGAACGAGTTTACCCTCCTCATCTTTCACATATCCTGTCAAAGTGCCCAATGGATCCATCACTACGTCAAGCAGGTCCCATTGCAGTCCAGGCTTTAATGTGACCACTCCGCTTGCAGGCTGTACCTGGTCTTCATAACCATAATATTCAAAAAAAATCTTCCAGTGATAAGATTGATGGCCTTCTTCATCTACATGGATGTCATCAAATTCAAACCGGCCGTATTCATCCGAGAATAGTCGATGAGATTCTTTGACAACATTGCCTTCATATCTTTTTAAATCAATCATCACATTTCGTAATGCAGTTTTGTCATCGCCGGTGGAAGTGACAACTCGTCCAAAAACTTTGGGTCGTTGCGGAAAAGCTATCACGGTATCAGATATTAAAACAGACTTATGATTGCTGAAGCTATTCAGATTGACGTCAAGATTCATCAGGCAATATTCGGGTTCACGTACCTGGTATAGTTTGGTTTGCAAGAGTACCTTATAATTGAGATTCCCTCCATCAGGGGTAGTGCCCTTTACGTAGTAGGGATATCCGGCTACAAGTCTGGTGTAGATCTTTCCTTCCCCTGAATCCAACACAGAAACAGAATCATACAAAGCCTCATTTTCATACCCGTCTTCTTCAATGATCTCATATTGATACTCACCTTCGTTCGCACCGGCATAGTCTCTGAGTCCTTGTCCCTCTTCAATAGGGATTTCACGCGGAAGGCCATCTTTTACGCGGCTATATAATACATCTATGTTGGGCACTTCCATGCCTTCATCGTAGATCTGGTAGTTCTGATTATGTTCCCATCTGCCACCGATTACATTTAGATCCACATCTATTGCCTTGACATAGGAAACCTGGTCAGGTAAATGAAATGAATCTCCCGGTTGTGTCCAGAATATTAAATCCGGGGAATAATAATAAGGAGATGCGACTTCAAGCCGTAATACTTTATACAGATGTCCACCATCGATTGTAATCTCGGAGTAACCTTGTTGATTTGGTTGTATGTCAGTTCCACCCATTCGGAGTGTTGTATTCGCCGGCATATTGATTTCACCCGGATTGTTCAATTGAAAAGCCGGGTTTCCGGAAGCACCAACATTCGAATAAATATCCGATGGATTTGTTACAATGTCCGCCGGATTTGACACGAGGTCCAATGGATGAACAAATTCATTTACTTCGACAGGAACCTCTACATCTTCACATCCCAGTATAACAGAAGCATGGCCACCATATTGATTGAATAATAGGCCCGGAGTCGTTTGTGTGAAATTGAATGAATAATTTCCATTGCCGTCAGTATGATCTACAGCCAACGTATGACTATATGCATCTGCATTTATTTCGCCGGGATTGTCGAATGCTATCGGGTTTTGTCCATCAACATCAGTGATGCCATCAATTATTACATTGAGAGAAGTTCCTCCGAAAGCACCTCCGAGAATATTGTCCTCATTCGGAAGAATAAAAAAGTCTTTATGCTCAACCCTTCCGGATGGAAGATAAGTTACCTGGCAATCCGCGATCACCCAACTCTCCACCAGCTTCACAGCTACATTCTTAAGTGGTTTGCTGTTGGCATGGGGTACCGGGAATGCATCTTTATAATTTTTATTGGCAAGAGCAGTTACCTCATAATTGAATATTCCCGCCTCACCTATATTGTTATCAAAAACCTCATACGGAAGATTCTCTGTTTCAAAATTGAAATTGAATTGCATCAGGTTACTTCCGGGTATTGCAGCATCCGGAAATTTATATTTCAATTGACCTTCGACGTGTGTCCTGTTCTGAACTATTTCAAATTCATGCGGGGGAATGATACCTACATCAAGGCCATCACCAAGATCAATGTTTCTTCGAGAGGTAAAGCTGCATATTTCGCTGATCCCTTTATTTTCAAACATGATACGGTTCATCCTGTCCTTCGCCTGGACGACCCACAGATACGTTGCGCCATTTTTAAGTCTGGGATCAATCATACTATACTGATAGGAAGGAGTAGAAAGATTCCTGCGGATAATAGCATTACCTGCATTGTAATCCACTGCCAGCTGGACAAGGTCCTGTGGATTGCTGCCTCTCAACCATTCGATGATAAACAGATCATACGTTATCGAAGCAGCACCTGTGTTCCCTCCCGGAAGAGTCCATTGGAAAAAAGGCAATGCTTGTTCAGATTCACTTTCGCATTCAGGTACAACAAGTTCCGATGGTGTAGGATAGCTGATAGGTAATAAGGCACATCCGGAAGGAGATTCATCTGAAAGTGGAATATCCGTTTGATAATCGACAGCCCTGATACATACTGTATAATCACCTTCAGGCAGAATGCCATCTTTCAGGATCTTTGTCTTCAGCTCTGATGGTCCATTAAAATCGAGATGATTAGGATCAAAAAAACTTCTCGATCTGCTTGAAGCAGGAATTCTTAAAGTTCCGCCACCATTCAATGTGATTGGCGTTGCAGGCAAATAATCTGCATTGGTCACTAAAGAGATCCCATTATCTCCTTCGATAGATCCCACGAGTTTTATGGATAAGGTTTGCGTTGTTGTATTCTGTAACTGTATGATCATTCGGTTTTCATATTGCAGGTAATCCTGCAGATAAGGACTGTAAGGTGGCGGGATAAGGATCGTCACTACAACATTATTCTGAGCAACCAGGAATGAAATATTCAGTAGAATGCATATGGACAGGCTTAAGAAATATCTCAGATTCATTCGTTATGATTTTAAGTTGTTCAAAAATTAAATTGAAGTCCTACAGTGGCTTGTTTTTCTGTGAATGCATTTTCAGTGATGGCAGGTGTATTCTGGATAAGTTGTCCCAGGAGAAAGAATTGCATCGATTTCCTCACCTGGTATTGTACATCCAAACTGAATACAAGAGAGTTTCCGTTTGGATTTTCATCCAGTGTATTTATAAAGTATTGGCCCTGCCCTGATAAATTCCATTTTCCTTCAGCGCCATTAAAAGACGCATTGCCGCCAAAGCCTGTGCTGGTAGAATTTGCATTCCCCAGATCAGATTGCAGCCACGTGAACAGCCCTCCAAATGCAAAACTTTTTTCAGAAGCTCTGGAGATCGTATATCCGCCATTGAACTGAAGGGTACGGATATCCTCCAATGGGATCAAGGATGCTTTATTAAAAGAAAGTTTGTTCAGGCTGATGGTTGAATAAACCTGGTGCTGCCATATATCATTGCCCCAGAAAAAAGAGGGACTGATGCCATACGATCCGTTGATCTGGCTGACCCTTGTAGAATCCGTGATGGCCCTTAGCCCTGGTGTTTGGGTCAGGCCAAAATTGGTATAAAAGGCTCCGATCTGAAAGAACCTGCTTTGGTTCCATTGTGCATTCGCGGAGGTAATGATCCGTTGATTTGTAGCCAGTCGGGTATTGTATAAATTATTTTTTTGTATACCCAGATTTCCTCGCAATCGTAGCTTCTTATTTAAGAGTGTGACACGCGGTGCAACAGTCCATTGCACAATATCCGTTTGCAGGTAATAAATTCCCATGGATTTAAAATCAGGATCGACACGTTTGTAATTGACCTGAACACCCCAGAGTGTAGTATTGTATCCAATACCTGCCTCGCCTGCGAATAATACCTGGGTTGAAGTTTTTGGCTGAAGTATATTTCCTATCCATGCCAGCGATTTATTCAGTTCATGGGAATCAGAAGTAGTGTCACGTGTGAATACGCTTGAGGCCAGGTCCATCTTGATCTGAAATTTTTTCAGGATCTTAATTTGTGAATGAATGCCAAGCGCTACATTCTCCTGGGGTCGGGGAGAAGTGGTATCCGAAAAATTTCTTGCGTCGACTACATCATATGCTTTCATGCCTACGAGATCAAAATAAGACTGACTTGTACCATAACCTATTTTTCCTCCATACGCTCTCCTTTCGAATCTTGGAATTTTCTGTGTTGATAGAAAGGAGGTTTGTTCCTGTATTTCAACCGAGTCTTCACGTACGGCGGCTTGCAGGCGGCCATACAATAATGAGGTACGTAATTTCCCAGGATTCAATTCAACCCCCACTCCTAAAAACTGTCGGTTGGAAAAAGTATATTTTGACAATGCCATCGTGTTGTAACCCAGGTAACCTTTGAGCCATTTGTATTCAGGTGCTATTCCAAACCTGTTGAATGGCTGTTGAAATTTTTTCTGATGATTCGAAAGGATAAAATGAAAGGGTATATCGAACCCTTTGATAGTAACAGTGGGTGTGCCATGCAAAAAAAATGAAAAGGGTTCTTGCCGGTTGTCCTGTCCTGTCATCTGGTATCCGGTCATGGACATGCGCACTGAGGAACCAAATTCAATCCATGGCTTTTTCTCTTGTGCAGACAAATGAATGTTGCACAAGAGAAAAAGCATGAGGATCAATTGTATTTTGGATGTTAGCATGATGGTTGGAAATGTAGAACCTGACTATTTTTTCAGCAGTGCTATTTCTTCCTGTAGTTGGCGAATCTTTTCTTCCTGTTCCTGAATTGCTTTGATCAACACTGGAATGAGGTCGCTGTAATAGACGCCAAGACGGTCAGTACCTGCAGGATCTTCTGCAGATGGTTTTGCAATGACTTCAGGTATCACAACTTGAAGTTCCTGCGCTATTAATCCAAGCTTTACTTTACCATCATTCCTGGATGTCCACTCAAACGATACAGGATTAAGCTTCAGAATCTCTTCAAGACCATATTTGATAGCAGATATATTTTTCTT
>JBDSPM010000062.1:0-8488 GCA_039930325.1 Saprospiraceae bacterium | reverse complement strand
TCTATTTTTTCCATCATACGTATTTGCATATCGCCAACTTTTATTCCATCTTTTTTAATACTCTCTGCATCCGGGATATTGGGAAGATGATGGTGTGTGCGAATAAATTCGCGGAGCTCATCATAGCTCCTGAGTGAATAATCTTCAGCAAATACGTAATCAGCCCATTGACTGCTTGGCTGCACTTTCAATTCTTCGCATATGATCTTACCGTTCACAGCCAGGCTATAGGACGCGGGGGCGATGGCATTACCAATCTGGACGGTTCCACCTCCGTTATTCAGGTGGAGGCGGGCGACGACTCCATTATTTCGCGCCTGGATTTCATTATTATCAAAACCAATATTTAATGCGTTAGCAGCACCCAATTGAATAAAACCGCCACTGGCAATTCCGACATCAGTGCCACCAACTACATTTAGTCTGGTTTCAGGATAAGAAGTGCCAATTCCAATATATCCGTTATCAGCAACTACCAGATCGTTGACAAATCCAGTAAATCCAGTGGTTCGTGAAATATAGAGTTGATTTAGAAATTGGGTAATGTTAAAATCCGTTGTATTACTTTCTAATTCCCAGGAAACCTTTGCCTGACTTGAAGATCCCCCGAGCCTGATTGTAGGGTTAGTGTTATTGAGGTATATATCGCCGTTCACTGACAATTTATAAGCCGGTAAATAATTTCCGATGCCCACATTCCCTGAATTGCTACTATAGATATGGGTTCCATTCGTGCCCCAGGTATCCAACGCTTTCCAAATACCGCCTGTATGGTAGAAGAACTGAGTTGCAGTGGTATCATAAACGACCAATCCTTTAGCACCCGCTATGGATAAGCGAGTCGTTGTAGATGTCCTTGGAAATATCAGTCCTTTGGTACTGCTCTTTAATTCAAGGATTGCACTTACGCTTGGGGAACTAGTACCGATCCCGACACCTTGTGAAAAAGCTGAAAACCAGAAGCCCAGAGTCATGAGAAAGAGGAAAAATATTTTTTTCATACTATTCGATTTTATACCTCAATTTCAGGAAGGCAATTCTTCGAAGGAACTATGAATTAGTAAACTGATGGATTCGGAAAGCAATATGCGGGAAAAGGAAGGATGGAGGAGGTTAAGAACGGACTTTCTTTTCCTCATGGTAGATGGCAAATGCCTTGGAAATGCGATAATGTTCTGAACGTTTCATTCCCCATCTCTTTTCATCCTGGTCAAATTTAGAATAGATCATTACAAATCGTATTCTTTCATCTATGCTGGTCACGTAGGCAAACCGATGGCTCATGCCTCCATCGATGAATGTAGGATGTTTTGTACTCACCCAGTTAAGTCCTTTTTCCAGTTCCAGAAACTTCAGTCTTTTTTCAATATTAGAGTCACCCTCATCAAATGGCATGGTATCATCGAAAACCAGGATATTAAATTTGAAAAGATGAATATACTGCCTGGAGATACCTTTGTTTGTGATCGTAGCTATGAGTTCTATGATGTTTCGATCACGCGATTTACCCAGTTGATTTAGTTCCAGATCAAACTGTAATTTTGGATAGGGCTCACGTGAGATGCCAAAACGGAAAAGTGACCATGCACCTGCGCAGACTACGGTGACGGCGGTGATGAAACTGGGTAAATCCTGAAAAGTCATAACAGAAGCTAAAGTCAGATACCGTAATCCAATGAGGCTATAAAATCATTTACGAATCAAGGATTGCATTCTTCATGATGGTTATGTAGCAAAAGTGACTACACTTAGAACCTGATGATCCCTTTTGATCTTAGATAATCAGCCACTCTGGCCTCTTTCCCGCCTACATAATCCACTGCTTTCTTGAGCTGCTCGAAGGTGACTCCCCACTTGCTCATCCAGTAGTTTACGTTCGAAGGAATATTCAAATTGACAGTGGTGAGGGCAGGGCTTGCATTCGGATTAATAATTTCAGGCATGATGAATGAAGATGTTGAAACCTCAAGTTACGGTAAATATCTGGGAATCAGAGTTTTCCATTCCCTCATCTTTGCCTCTTTTCCTCTATTTTCGCCCGACACTTTCTGACACGTGAAAAAATTCCTGCTCATCACCTACTATTGGCCACCCTCAGGCGGTGCAGGCGTCATGCGATGGGCAAAGATGTCTAAATATATATCTGAATTCGGTTGGCAACCTATCATCTACACACCTTCGGGGAATGAAGTAGCTGTCCATGATGAAAGTTTATTGAAGGAAATCCCCTCCAATCTTGAAGTCATCAAAACGCCAATCTGGGAACCGTACGATTTGTATAAATCGTTTTTAGGCAGGAAGAAAAAGGACAAGCTTTATTCGGGCTTCATTAATGAAAATAAAAAAGAATCTATTGCCCAAAAGATATCTGTCTTCATCAGGGGTAATTTTTTTATTCCGGACGCCCGCATGTTTTGGATCAAACCATCTATAAAATTTTTAAAGACCTATTTACACGATCACCCTGTAGATGCCATCATATCCACCGGTCCACCACACAGCATGCATATGATCGCGGATGCTTTGCACCGATCAACTCATATACCCTGGATTGCAGATTTCAGGGACCCGTGGACCAATATTGATTTTTACAGGGACCTGCGCCTGACAAAATGGGGAGATGCCCGTCATCGTCGTCTCGAAAAGAGAATTCTTCGAAATGCCACTAAAGTAGTTGCAGTCACATGGCGCATGGGAGATGAATTTAAAGCCCTTAGCTCCAGGGACGACATTCAGGTGATCCTCAATGGTTTCGATGATGCGGATTATGTGAAACCAGCATCTATAACGCTGGATCCCGAGTTCACGATGGTACATGTAGGCTCGATGAATAAAGATCGTAATCCGGATGTATTATGGAAGTCCATCCAGCTGGCTATTGCTTCTTCATCTGCTTTGAAAGAAAAAATAAAAGTTAAGCTGATTGGCCCGGTAGATTTTTCTGTACGCGCATCTATTGAAAAGTTCGATCTTAAAGATTTTACTTCATTCATTGAATTTGTTCCTCATTCTGAAGCTGTCAAAATTCAACAACAAGCCCAGGTTCTTCTTTTGCTTATTAATGATGCTCCAAGCTCGCTTTCCATCATTCCAGGTAAGCTATATGAATATTTAGGGGCCGGCCGACCCATTTTATCGATTGGACCTCCAGACAGCGATTCAGCAAAAGTCATCAATATGGCAAAGGGTGGTGTGGTGCACGGTTACCATGATGTAGAGGGCATCAAAAACCGGATTCTTGAATATTTTAGTCTTTATCAAAATGGTAATTTATCAGGTACTTCAGAAGGCGTAGAAAAATTTACCCGAAAAGAAAGAGCAAAAGATTTCGCACAGCTTTTGGAGAGCCTCACAGAGAAAAAGAAAAGTCCCCTTCAGGGGATTTAGGGGCAAAAAGGCAACGGTGTATTTATGGCGCAACAGGCTGCCTTAATTTCTTTTCAATGTCCTTCACCGTCCTCTTAAATTCAGCATTCGTATCCATCATGTCATTGACTGCACGCACGCTATAGATGACGGTGCTGTGATCACGTCCGCCAAAACTGTCTCCAATGGATTTAAGAGAATGATTCGTGATATTTTTTGCAAAATACATGGAGAGCTGACGCGCCAGAACAATATTGCGCTTTCTGGTCTGTGATTTTAATTTGTCGATAGGCACTTCATAGTGATCTGCCACACATTTCTTGATGTGGTCAAGTGTTATCATTGTGCCCTTATTCAACACTACATTATAGATCACTTTTTGAGCCAGCTCGATATCTATTTCTTTTTTTGTCAGCGAGGCATGAGCAATCAATGAAATGATCACACCTTCGAGCTCTCGGATATTTTGACGAATATGATCACAGATATAATGCTTCACTTCAGGTGTGAATACGATTTGGCTGATGTTTGATTTATGTTCGAGGATGGCCATCATCGTTTCATAGTCAGGTGCCTGGAGGTCAGCTGACAAGCCCCATTTGAAACGGCTGATCAATCGCTCTTCCATTCCCTGCAGATCTTTAGGCGCACGATCAGAAGTGATTACGATCTGATTGCCGCTTTGATGCAATTGATTGAAGATGTGAAAAAATATTTCCTGGGTTTTTGTTTTCCCTGCGAGAAACTGAATATCATCAATGATCAGCAAATTCACCAGTTGGTAAAAGTTGGTGAAGTCACTCACCGCATTGTTCTTTATAGCTTCAATGATCTGATTCGTAAATTTTTCTGAGCTGACATAGAGTACAGTTTTGTCTTCTCTTTGCTTTACTACTGAGTTCCCGATCGCCTGGGCAAGATGTGTTTTACCTAATCCTACATCACCAAAAATAAATAAAGGATTAAACGCTGTCCCTCCCGGATTATGTGCTATGGCTTCAGCAGCGGAACATGCGAGCCGGTTGCAATCACCTACAATTAGATTATCAAATGTGTACGTTGTATTAAGCTGAGGATCTATTTTAAGGCGTTTGATTCCCGGGATTACGAATGGATTGCGGATATCAAGTTCTTCTTCATTTACCGGTGTTGTGGAAACCGGTTTTTGGCGCTTACCGTTTTTTTGCCACGGATCATCCTTTACGTAGTTGTATTCCAGATTCGCTTTAGGACCCAAAGTCTGACGAATGGATTTTCTGAGAACAGGTAAATAATGCTCTTCAAGCCATTCGAAAAAGAAACGATTAGGTACCTGAAGCGTCAGTGTATTCTCATTCAACCGGATAGGTCTGATAGGTTCAAACCATGTCTTAAAGCTTTGCTCGCTTATTTCCTCACGAATCACACTCAGACACCCATTCCACACCGCGTTGCAGTCATGCACCATTATTTGACGATCTAAGAAGGTTATTGAATTATCCCAAAAGCTTGACCGGCGATTTGCTCCGGGTGGAGTCGTTGTGTCAGATTAGCTTTGCTTTTCACGATTGTTCGTTCTATTAGGCCTGGGATTCGACAAAGATCAAAAAAAAATTGAATGATGTACGGAGTGATTTCCTTTTTTAACAAAATACGGTTACTTATTTCTAAGGGTATGGATATCAATTTATTATATATCTACAAATTGTTCTTCAATAACCGATTGACAGTCAGTCAATGTCCTTTATGCGATTCAAAAAAGTAAACCGGATTCAGGACGTACGCTTCAATGAAATGTATTTTTTTTGCGTGATGGTTTAACTTCGTAATTGTGTTTTCATCAGTTAATTAAGTCAAATGAATTGTAGCTTTAGTTAATCATCATATTCTCAATTCATCCATGACTTTATCCATGAAATTCAAATAATCGTCACTCTACACTATCCTATATTTTCCCTGCTCCCTGTCCCTGTCCCTGCTCCCTGCTCCCTGCTCCCTGCTCCCTGCTCCCTGCTCTCTGCTCTCTGCTCTCCCGCTTCATCTACTTCGTGATGGCGGGATCTTCGCTGCGCTCGATGTGCTCTCTGCTCTCCCGCTTCATCTACTTCGTGATGGCGGGATCTTCGCTGCGCTCGACCTGCTCCCTGCTATTTTAATTTTTACCATTGATCCAGATACCATCGCAAGTGATGCATTTATTCTTTTTATTTTTTTCGAATGTTACCTCAATTTTACCCAGACGTATTCCTGCCCATCCTACCTGGTGAATGATGACAGGATGTCCTTCGGAATTGTGAAAGGTATCGGGAGCATCCATGAAAGTATGCGTATGCCCTCCCAGGATAAGATCAATTGACCTGCCCTCTTTGGCCAGATGGATGTCACTCACCTTATCATTGTCATATCGATATCCAAGATGTGAAAGACAAATCACCAGGTCACATTTTTCTTTATGCTTCAATATGTCAGCTTGCCTGGATGCATTTGATATGGGATCGAGATATTTGGTATTCCCGTAAAGTTTTTGTGGTACCAGCCCATCCAATTCAATGCCCACTCCTGTGATACCGATTTTCATATTTCCTTTCTGAATGATATGCCTTGGGACATACTTGTCATGCATGATCGTGTCGCTGAAATCATAATTTGAAATGATGAGTGGAAAATTTCCATGTTCGCGCATTTGCTTTTCAAAATTTTCCAGACCACCATCAAAATCATGATTCCCCATCGTGGTGGCCTCATATCCCATCTGTGCCATCAGCTTAATATCCACTTCACCCAGGAAAAAATTAAAATACGGCGTGCCCTGGAATATATCACCTGAATCAAGAAGCAGCACATGCTCATTTTCCTTCCTGAGCTTTTCAATGAGAGTAGCACGTCGTGCCGCCCCGCCCAGTCCTGCGTTTTTTGAGCCGTCCTCCGGGAAAGGCTCTACGCGGCTATGCACATCATTCGTATGAAGGATCACAAGCTTTGATATTTCACCATCCGTCAGGTTAGCTGCATTCAACCATCCCGGAAGCATCAACGCAGCACCGGCAGCAGTAGTCCTGTTTAAAAAATCTCTTCTTGTCCACATGCTATATTTATTTAATGGTTCATGATTCTACCTTCTATATATGCAGTTATACCTTTTCCTGCAGCTGTGGTTTGTATGGCATTTTCAATGAGCATATCCCTCAATATTCTTCCGGTTTGCACACGACTCAGCGGGATCAGGAATTTCATATCATCACCACCATTAGCGACATAATCAACGGTAGCCACATGATAAATTTTATTTGGATCGACCGGTTGATTCTGCACCATGCTGCTGACAATCATTTTATTGCTGATCTCCAATTTTACACCTTTGCTCACTGGCCACCCGGCAGCAGAAGCAATGCGTTGGAATAAAGTATCCAGCATTTTTCCGGGCACATCAACTACCACAATCATATTGTCGAAAGGACTTAATTCAAATAATTCCCCTCTCGTCAATGGTCCTGCAGTAATACCGGGAATCCGCAATCCTCCATAATTGACAACGGCGATATCAGCCGGATAACCATCTTTGCGTACTGCATCCAGCATGACATCAGCCACCCAATTTCCCAGGTTCGATTCAATCCGTTGTTTAGTAAGATCATATACCACATTTCCAAGCACCTCATTCATTACGGTGTCGAGCTGTACTTTATAAGGTGCTATGATACCATTGATAGTTATGTCAGGCTTGAGAGTTGAGTCTGCCCGTATGACCTGGTAGGTAATATCACTGTGGCTGATATGTTGTACACTCTTGCAGCTACCAAGGAGGATGATAAAGAGAAAAAGCCCTGCGTATTTTTTTATGCCCATAAGGAAGATTCTGTTTTGATAGCCTTAATTCCTAGTCTTGACGGTTGGTTGGTTTCAGTTGATGCCAGTGATATTAACTTCATGGCATAGGATTCAGCAGGGGCTTCACTGGACAATCCATCTGAAGCCTGAATGATGAGATCCATTGTTCTGGCTTTCATGGCTAATAACACTTGCCACAATTCTTCACTGACATAAAGCTGCTGGGTAAGATTGTGCTCAAATTCCTGTTGGACTGCCAGAAGTAATGCAGATTTTAACTCGCTGCCAGATGTGCCCGGTGCCTTTAATCTCAATAAGAGGTCCGCTATATTTATTCTTTCGCATAGCAGGATCAATCTTTCGTAAGCCTGTAGTTTCAGTGGCAATATTACTTTATCGTTCACCTGCCTGTTACTGAGCAAATTCATTTTGGTTTGCTGCTCATGATATTGCTTCATGGTATAGTACACAGCCAAAAAGACCATTAAGGATGGCAATGTCATACCCAAAATCATTTCCCAACTCATGATCGTAAAAGTATCACAGATTATGGAATTCACCCAAATGGGTAATGCAAAGGGCAAAATGCACGAATGGAAAAGCGGAAGGACTGAACTTCGCTATTGGAATAAAAAACGTGAAACTATACTTGTCAGGAAAATGTTTGCCTTTCCGTCTGCTTTTCGCAAGCACCGACCAAGCTTTCCGAATGTGCCGGGCGATTTAGGACTTGAATTACTATCCGAACCTTATCTTTGTCAAAGAAATGAACCAGATGACAGAAACGGCAACAGCATCACCTGTTATATTAACTGAAGGAGCTATTCAACAGCTTAAACGTATCAGGGAGGAACAAGGGTTACCTGCTGATTATGGGTTACGTGTTGGTGTTAAAGGAGGCGGGTGCTCTGGATTTTCCTATCTCCTTGGGTTTGATGAGCAGAAAGAGCGAGATTCTATCTACCAATTCGGTGGCATCAGAATACTGATGGACAAAGCTCATGCACTGTATCTCCTGGGAATGGAGATCGATTGGCTGGACGGGCTCAATAACCGCGGTTTTATTTTCAATAATCCAAATGCCAAAGAAACCTGCGGCTGCGGCACTTCTTTCTCCGCCTGATTTGTCAGATATTTTACCTGATTAGTAGATAAGGTTGCGTATTTCCTTAGCCTGCGGAGGTATCTTTGCCGCCCAAAATCAAATCTTATCTATATGCGATACTTTTTAGCATTCTTTATGGGCTCCATCATGATGTCTGTCCCTTTGGCAGCCCAGATGAATAAAATCCAGTTTTCAGAATTTGACCTTCCT
>JBDSPM010000061.1:0-3342 GCA_039930325.1 Saprospiraceae bacterium | reverse complement strand
TTTTCGGGGAAAAAAGGAGCAAGTTTTCAAATATTATAATGGTACCCGCCTGATAGGGTCCGGGGCAAGGCATGCCTTGTCCCCTAAGGAGGCATGTCTGTGTACTGGGACAAGGCATGCCTTGTCCCAACCAAAAAGGCATGCCTTGTCCCAACCTAAAGAGTCCCCACCTAAAGAGGCTCCATATTTCTTGTTTAATGCCCCACAAACAACGCCGATATCGACCGATGCTCATGCGTATTCCGGATAGCGTGAGCAAACAACTTGGCAGAAGAAAGCACCTTGATCTTGGAAGAAGTCTGTCTTAAAGGCAAGGTATCTGTCACCAGCAGCTCAGTCAGATGCGAATTCTCTATGTTTTCATAAGCCTTACCTGACAGGACGGGATGGGTACAAATAGCCCTGACACTCTTCGCCCCCTTCTGAACCAACGCCTCTGCAGCTTTGCAAAGCGTTCCAGCTGTATCAGCCATATCATCAACAAGAATCACATCCCTGTCACCCACATCACCGATGACTGTCATACCACTCACTTCATTGGCCCGACGGCGATATTTGTCACATATGACCAGGTCACATTGAAAGTGATTGGCATAGTCACGGGCCCTCTTCACTCCGCCCACATCAGGCGCAGCAAAGATCACAGTCTCCTTATCTATGTTCATCTCATGCTCCAGGTATGGAAAGAATATGGCATTGCTTTGAAGGTGATCCACCGGGATATCAAAAAATCCCTGGATCTGATCGGCATGAAGTTCCATCGTCATGATCCGGTTTGCTCCGGCGGTTTGTAGCAGATTCGCAATAAGCTTCGCAGAAATAGGCACTCGTGGCTGATCTTTCCTGTCCTGCCTCGAATAGCCATAATACGGGATGACAGCAGTGATGTAATCTGCTGATGCCCTTCGCGCTGTATCAATGAGTAAAAGTAATTCGAGCAAATTGTCAGCAGGGGATGCAGTAGATTGAATGAAGAAAACATAAGATCCACGTACAGACTCTTCGATCACAGGATGCATTTCCCCATCGCTGAAGCGGGAAAGATTCCACTTGCCAAGCGATGAACCATAAAAATCTGAAATTTTTTCAGCCAGGTATTTTGAGAATTGACCGCTAAATAATTTTACTTCCACCGCCATATCGTATTGATGAAGGGGCAAATTAATTCATTTTTATCCATATGATTATAGCTGCTTTTTTACCTTCCATAGTATAAGTCGGAATGACGTTAGTCTAAATCATGGCACGATATGCCGCATATCCATGTTATATTGCTTATATATCTGAACTAATTTCTGTGATACTGATCAATGACATAAATCTTTGGTGGGAGGCCCTTTCTTCCGCTCATCAGGTTTTCTGGTTTATCTCGATCATATTCTCTGTTCTGTTTCTGATGCAATTCATATTGCTTGTGATTGGATTTGAAGCAAACAGCGGGAGCTTCGATCATCCCGGAGATGTGGGTGCCTATGAGCATGAGTTTTCGGCTCTATCCATGAGAAGCATCATTGCATTTTTTACATTTTTCGGATGGACAGGAGTGCTTTCGCTCAACAATCACCTGAGCGTGTGGATGTCCGTTGTGCTCTCATCACTTGTGGGTCTCACTGCCATGTTCATTGTGGCGTATATGGTTTTTAAATTTTCGCAGCTCGAGCAATCCGGGACGTTGAATTTATATAATGCGCTTGATCAGCCGGGTGAAGTTTATCTGCCTATTCCCGGTCAGGGAAAGGGGATCGGCAAAGTACATCTCAAAGTAGATGGTACAGTGCGGGAAGTGGATGCTGTAACGGAAGGTGACACATTAAAAACAGGTACATCGATTAAAGTGGTCGAAATCATGAATGGCAATATACTGATGGTGGAATACATGGCTTTGCCCCAGGAAATGAAGCCATCCTGAATGGAAATTTTATTATCTTCCTTCTCGAGGAATCTTATCCCGTTGCTCTCAGTTAAGACAAAAAATATAACTAATTACCCAACTCCTTCAATTACTAACTTATGGATCTCACAGGCTCAGTAGTGATCATCGTCGCAGGGCTTATCGGCCTTGTATTCCTTATGTTGCTTTGGTTTATTTCAAGGTATAAGCGATGCCCTTCAGATAAAATATTGGTCATTTATGGTAAAACCGGCACAGGCAATTCTTCGAAGTGTCTGGCAGGTGGAGCGGCATTCGTATGGCCGGTCATTCAGGATTATGATTTCCTCGATCTGACACCTATCTCTATTGATGTTGATCTGAGAGGAGCACTCTCACGACAAAATATCCGCGTCAGTGTTCCATCAAGATTTACAATCGCAGTGAGCAATGAACCCGGTGTCATGGAAGTGGCGTCAGAAAGATTACTTCGCAAGACAACCGATGAGATCAGGGAAACTGCGAAGGACATCATCTTTGGCCAGTTGCGTCTTGTGGTTGCAACGATGGATATTGAAGAAATCAATTCGGATCGCGATAAATTTCTGACGTATGTCAGCTCTAACGTAGGCAATGAATTAAAGAAAATCGGCCTGATGCTGATCAACGTAAATGTGACGGATATCCAGGATGAAAGTGGATATATCGAGGCATTAGGTAAGGAAGCTGCAGCCAAAGCTATCAATGATGCCAAACAAAGTGTCGCAGAAAAAAATCGTGACGGTAGCATAGGTGAAGCAAATGCAAATAAAGAAAAACGGATCAGTGTGAGTTCTGCCGATGCGCTTGCCAAAGTTGGGGAAGCTACTGCAGGTGCCAATTCGATCACCGGAGAAAATGAGGCATTAGTTAGAATTGCCAAATCAAATGCAGAGCGTAGACAAAGGGAAGCTGAATCACTTAGTCTTGCTACAGCATCTGAAAAAATTCAGGCTGCACGGTCTTTGAAGGAAGCATATTCTGCAGAGAAAGATGCTGAAATGGCAAGAGCAGAAAGGGAACGTGCCACAAGGGAGGCTGACATCATCGTTCAATCTGAAATCGCCAAGAGACGTATTGAGATAGATGCGGAAGCAGAAGCTGAAAGGACACGACGCATCGCAAGAGGTGAAGCGGATGCGGTCTTCATGCGGAAAGAAGCGGAGGCAAAGGGGCTTTATGAAATATTGCAAAAGCAGGCTGACGGATTTGATGAAGTCGTCAAAGCTGCTGGTGGAAATCCGCGCGATGCCGTTCTGATGCTTATCGCGGATAAATTGCCCGAACTACTCAGGATACAGGTTGATGCGATCAAGAATATTAAGATTGACAAAGTGACTGTTTGGGAAAATGGGAATGGGGATGGCAATATGAATAATACTTCGAATTTCATAGCAGGCATGTATAAAGCCGTTCCACCGTTAAGTGAGCTA
>JBDSPM010000060.1:0-6062 GCA_039930325.1 Saprospiraceae bacterium | reverse complement strand
AAGGATCACCTGATTGGGTGTCCGTGAAAGTTACATCTACATCACCGCAATTGTCTGCAGGATCAACCTGTGGTAGGTTAACATTGATGAATACACCTACTGCACGTATGTGACCATCATCGCCAGCTGCATTATCTGAAATTTTTACTTTCCAGACACCGCTTGCATCAAGTCCATCGAATAAAAATAATCTTGGCTGAGAAACACCAGCTTGCAAAGGCATAATCCTTGCGTTGTCACCGGCATTAAGCTGCATACAAAGAGTAATTACCATGCCTTCATCATCAAGAACTAAATTGATAGGCCACTCCTGTCCGATACATCCACCAATCGTAAAGATGGATCTCGTAAAACCTGATGGTGAGGTCAACTCAATATTCAGGTCCGGGAGCCATGTATGGTCATCTATCTTGATCCGTACATCTACATCCAGAACCGGTGTAGCAGGAGGCAGATAACTAAAGTCAAAATTGTATGTAAATGAATTTTGCTCAACAAGATCATTCAGGCCCGTATATAAAATATTCTGATAGCCTACAAATTCAGGAGCCGGTACCGATGGTAATTCTTCTCCGCAAAGAATAGTCACATTGCGACATTCAATGGTAGGAGGAAGCTTATCCTCTACGGTGATGGTCCCCCAGCAGCTATTACCGGTGTCTGGATCAAAAACAGTTACCGTCAATGTCTGGCCAACAGCAGAACTGTTGATCATAACACCTCCAAAACCTGAACCAAATCCCTGGATACTAACTAAAAAATCATCGTAACATCCGTACACATTCCCTGAAAGGATCATGCTCGTAGAAACAAAAGCCTGGCAGGCGCTATCGACCGATACCTGAACATTATCATTACAGGCAAGTGTCGAGGATTGGTTGGGGAATTCCTTTACTGTAATATTGAAGCAACATGAAGTTGTTACAGCCGTACCAGCAGCATTATTAGCTGTTACGGAATAACAATTCGTTGTCGTACCAATCGGGAACTCAGATCCACTTGGCAATCCCTGAGTGATAACAGGTATAGCTGGTAAAATCTGTGACACCACAAAATTTGTAATCGTGATGGTAGCAGGACCTCCACCGCCATCAAGTGTATAAGCAGCAAGTGCTAAACGACGACCTGCAGGAACAGCAACATTCACAACACCCATTTGGTTAAGTCCACCACCATTGTTTGAAACCGTTATCCAAAGATTTTCCTGATTTCCAAAATTTGAATTGGCGAAATTCTGAGCATTACTTCCTATCATCATATCGAAGTGATCCCAAAACGCTCCATCATTCGTAGTATATGACCAATTGAAAGAAACGTTTTGTGTTGAAGCGCTGTTATTCTTCCATTCAACTCCATTGAAGAAATACAAATTCGGACCAGGTGAAAAACCAAAATCCGCAGATTTTAACACTAAAGTTGTGTTAGTTGGGCTATTAAATGTAATAGCATATGCATTGGTAAATGGTGTCGGCGGATTTGTAAAAATACCCGCATCATACTGATAGTAGTTAATTGCGCTTGGAGCATAAGCACCCTGGAATCCTGTTAAGGCACCACCGATGAAACATTGACCGGTTGTAGGTACACTATAGTTAAGAATAGCATTACAAGCACCGGGATCAAGTGTCACTGTCATATTAGCCGGACATACAACGGCACATGGTACAAAAGGAACTGCCTGGGATAATGTGAGTACATCCGTATCAAGACCTCCTGATTCGCCTTTACTATTCAGCGTTACAACCATAGGTCCGGTAAAGTTGGCCGGAACAGCAATATCGACTGTAAGGTTTTGAGCACCTGCTTGCCAGAAACCGCAGAATGTGTTTATAGTAGCACCAGTTCCGCAGGCAACACCTGTAGTTACCCAGCTTATGCTAGGGTTGCAAATAAGTCTTATGCCGACCTGAGTAGCACAACCTCCTGAACCATTTGGAGTTCCCGTATTGACGGTAACACCTGCTGGAAAAGAGATCGTCAAACGGTCAACCCATTCGGAGCCAACCCCAGTGACCTGGAAGGACAAGGCATTGTTCTGTCCGGGAGTATACATAGTACTTCCGGTATTAGTGAATGTAAGGTTAATAACCGCCTTAGCGCCCGTTACGCACCCTAAACACAGTATACAAGCCAACAGGAGATTCCGGGCCAGCTTGTTTGTTAAAATAGTAAAGTTTTTCTTTTTCATGAGATTATAATTAAGGATATAAACAAGATTGGCTTCATTTGATATGTTTTTCTTTTGATATGTAGTTAGGTTCATTAGTTAGTAATTAACGCCATCAAATTGGCTCGTCCGGTAGTATAATTCGATGTTCTTGCAGCTGATTGCCCCTGGGCATTCACCGTAGCATCAAGATCAATTACACCCTGAGCTATGTCTTGAACAAGTTTTGCTTTTAATAAAAACAATTCGAAATAAGAAATTTCAAAAGTCTTTAATTGAGCATCATTGGTTTGCGATGGTGGCAATGAACTTGTCGTTGATTGTCCATTTCCATTCGTAGTTTTAGGAACTACTGATTTTACGCTGCCTCCTACTCTTAAAGCCTCCAGAGCATTGGTAACTGAAGCAACAGCTTCATCAAATGGCTTGTAATTCTGGGCTTGCGTCCTCGTAAGTCCTATGCTAAGAAGCACAAGCATTATAGGGAGCACTTTTACCCAAAATGATGGTAAATGAGAAAATGTACTTTTCATGAGATTAAGATTTGGTTTATTAATTTTTAATCAGTTAATGAATTAGATATGTGAAAGGAGTTCAAAACTTTTTTTGAAGTCTCTTTTTTCTTTTCTGATTACAAATTGTAATCCCAAACTTGTCTGTAGAAAGGGTCTAAAGGGAGTAATTGCTTGTAGGATTGGGGAAAAGCAACTACTAAATGGTTCTATCAGGTCAGTATGAGACTATAATCGTCCTATTATCTTCCATACTATGCCAAAAAATGTGCCAAAAAAATTCCGGCGCAGTATGTTGACCAAAGATACATGTAGCCATTCCTTGATATATACCACTAAAAGGGTAATTTTTGAATTACAAAAGCATGTAATGCTTATTAATGGTCATATCAAATTTTTACAGATTAGTATAAACTGTAATTTGATTTTTTGTTCCAATCTTAATTTTTATACGCCGCCAGATTTGTTGGGAGAGTACGAAAAATATTTCAAAACCCTTAACTACAGTATATTATAAGATATAAAACGACCCATAAAGGTGCCAAAAACCCTTGCGTTAATAAAGCTAATGAAATGGATCCATCAGAGAAAGGGATACTTGCAAGCAATGTTGGAGAAAGGAGACTTTCGATGAATGGTCCTTTTAAAAGGAAATTCTTAGATTTCAGGATAAAATCCCCTTACCTGGAAAGCTATTCGGAAGCAGGAGCTTTGGCAGGCATTCTGTACAACAGGGTAAATTCGTGAGATCCGTTATTAAACTGCTGAAGAGTGCCTATACTGACATCATACGAATAATAGAATCTCAGGTTATCAAGTCTGGTACCTAAAAGAAGAGAAGCTTTATTGTCGTCACCTATCGTGTATCCCAATCCTCCTACCAGCTGTTCGTCAAGGAAGGAAAACTTCAGGTTTAGATCCACCAGGAAAGGACTATATCGTAAATTTTTTACAGTGATGGATGGCTCGATCTGAAAATTGTAGTTTTTCACTTCATGGCGATATCCAAAATGGACTGCATATGGAAAAGATTTGAGGTCAAGGTGAACGTCTCCCTCAATTTCAGAGATGCGTTGCTTTACAACATTCGGAAATGAAATCCCAAAGATGAATTTATTTTCGATTTCGGCATAGGCTCCCGCTGATCCGTCAAACAATAAATATCCATCAATCGCTTCATTCAATAAAGGATCCGTGGGATCAATCTGTGGATCATTCTGCGTATCCGTCACTCTGAAATTTTGTAATCCAGTAGAAAGTCCCACGCCTACTATGGCATTATTAAAAATAAATTTATAGGCATAATTTAATTGTGCGTGGAAAAGCTGTGTCACACCCACATGATCAGATAAGACCTGAAATCCAAGTCCTACTTTTTCTGCAAAAGATCCATTGTACAAAGCTGTGAATGTCCTTGGAGCACCAGGGAAATCTGTATAATTAAGCTTGTACGCTGCCAGAAATTCATGATCTCCATTGAATCCTGTTGCCCCCGGATTGATCATAACCGGTTGCAAATAATAATGATCGAAATAGCCAGCTTCCTGTGCGCAACAAGTATGAAATGTACTCAACAATATCATGGATGTTAAGCCGAAACCTAAAAGGCATTTTTGTATTTTCTTATTCATGCGTGCAACTTTTAAAGTTGAATGAATATCATTTTTTATTTTGATTCCTTGTTAGTCAGCAGTTCTAAGAACATTGACTGTTCCTTTGTAAATCTGTGCAGTTGCACCATTCGGGAATAATTCCAGCACCCACAGATAGCCACCATCTGCTATGGGATTATTATCCTGATCAACACCTGTCCAGTTATTCAAATAATTATCAGTTTTGTAAACTAACCCTCCAAAGCGATTATAGATGGACAGATGATTATTAATATTTGAAATACAGGAAATCACAAAAAAGTCATTTTTACCATCACTGTTTGGAGTGATAATTTTAATTCCTTTGAAACATAAATCTCCTGTAAACAGATCTGTGGTAAGCGTAATATCACATCCACTCGCATCCGTCACAGTCAGGAAGTATTGGCCAGATGAAAGATTATTCAATACAGCTGAGTTGCCGGCGACAGGGGCCCACTGATAGGTGTACCCTGGAACTCCTCCACTCACTGCTACTGAAATAAATCCATCAGTTCCGTTAAAATCTGATGGGAACGTTTTGGTGACATTTACAACGATGGCGTCTGGTTGATTCAGGGTAATAGATGATGTAGCAGTTTGACCAGTTGCATCCGTTACAGTCAGAGAATATGTGCCTGCACATACACCACCGATATGTGCTGTTGTTTTTTCATTATTCCAATGATAGGTGAATGGAGCAGTGCCCCCGAAAACAGTGGAATTAATATCTCCATCGCAGTCTCCATTGCAACTTATTTGAAATGCACCATGCTGTAACGCGGAAAGATTGACTGCAAAACCGGTAGGATTTACATTGAAGCATGTATCAAATGAACATCCACTTCCATTGCATGTGATCGTCACACAATATTGACCTACGCAGAGATTAATTAAATCTTGTGAGGTGAGGCCATTATTCCAGATATATGTATACGGTGGTGTACATCCGGTCACATTCAGGTCAATAGCACCGTGACAATCCTGATTGACATCACTGATGACAGTAGCCGTGGTAATTAATGCCGGAGGCTGCGTCACTGTGAAGCATGAATCTCTTGTGCTGCCTAAGACATCTGTAATGGTCACACAATAAATTCCAGCGCAAAGATTGCTGCGGTTTTGGGTTGTTGCACCTCCCGGAGACCATAGAAAAGTATAAGGTGGCGTTCCAAAAGAAACATTTAAATTAATAGCACCATTGCATATTCCATTGCAAGTTACTGAAGTAATGGATGCTGAAAGGTCAGCTCCTACTACATAATCATCCGGGATGAAAGTACATCCATGGGCATCTGTAACGGTAACACTATATGTGCCTGCAGGAATGCTTGAAAGATCTTCAGTAGCAATGTTATTAAAACTCCAATGATACGTGTAAGGAGCCGTACCTCCTGTCACTGTAATATTTATTGCACCAGTTGCTGTCATCACAGGATTTGGATCAGTGATGGTACCCGTCACACCTAATGGAGGTGGATCAGTCACAATTGCATTTGCAATGACAATCTGAGTGCCGACTGTTATGGTAACCGTATACGTGCCGGCAGCAACTCCAGTCAGATCTTGCGTAGGAAGATTATTTAATGACCATACATAGGTTGGAGTATCAGTACAATTGGTAAGTGTTACATTGAGATCAATAGAACCTGTAGCTTCGCGCGGACAGAGAGGGCTGGTGGTATTAATAGTATAACTGATAGTACATGCATCCGAGCATGTTTGTTTTATTTGTGCCAACCCCGAGATAAC
>JBDSPM010000059.1:0-15843 GCA_039930325.1 Saprospiraceae bacterium | reverse complement strand
AACCCTGCTGTCGAGTAGCTATTGTTAGAAGCGGCCCTCTTGTCCGAAATCTGTCTGAGTATCTTAAATCATCGAATCAAGGTGCATTCCTTTTTTGCTGACCACTTTTTTCAATATTCCCTTTTTAATCTCCTTTTTGCATCCAGAATAGAATGTATTTTGCTCGCGTTATGTTTTGCAAATCCTGATGCATTCCGTTTTCCTTTTTTATTATATCTAGTTTAAATTACGGTCAGCAAAAATGGTCTTGTCGTGTGTACATACTAGGTCGCTTCTAACGTACAAGGCTCAGGGCAGTGGCGACTCAAGGAGTCCAACTTCCAAACCTCGATAATCTGTTTCAAGATAATAATCTTCGTGCAAATTAAAATCCGCCATTGACCTGAGCCGATGTTATAGCCAGGCATTTGGATAAACTGTTTCCATCAAAATCCATTCTCCTCGGATAAGTCATGTTTTGCAGACCATGTGGATACTATTTTGAAAACAGCTGAAGATCTGTCTCCGGAAAGATCCATCCTCTATTGAGAATCTTAAATTGCGTTTAGTTGAATCAGGTCTGCAAAACGCGGTAATGAATATCTAGCTTGGCTATAACGGTTTGGCGCTTGGCGAAGAAGCGGATTTCGAAGCCTAAGCTGTCTGCCAGCACTGAACTTGATACGAAGTGTAAAGCTTCATTTAAGCACTCAACCCGCTTTTTTGCCAAGCGCCTGTTAGCGGTTCGTTGTTTATTTAATCCAGTTTTCTCGTCTGATTGCATAAATTAATTCGTCTAACAAAATGCAATCTTTAATTAATACTTTCTCAAACTTACCTTCCAAAACAAAATTATTCTTTTCCAATACTTTTTGTGAAGCAGTGTTTGTCCCGAATGGTCTCGCAAATACTCTGTCAATGTCATATGTTTCAAATGCAAAGTTTATTGTTTGTTTGATTGCACGACTAATTATACCCTGTCCCCAAAATTGCTCTGCCAACCAGTAACCCAGTTCGGCATTTTTTCTATGGATGTCGTCTTGTGGGTGAATACCAATTCCACCCACTGCCTGCCCGTCAATTTCAATAGCAAAAATATGTATAGGGTCAACTTTGCTTGCAAATTCAATAAATGCCTTTCCATTACTTTCAGTATAAGGAAATGGAAATTTATCTGTCATATTTTTTGCAATTTCCCAGTTGTTGGCATAATTGACTAAACTTTCTAAGTCAGCAATTTCCCAGGGTCTAAGTTTAAATTCTTTTTTCATTAAATTTTATTGTTGTCTTTCGATGCCGTTTTACAATGACCGCTAACGACCGAGGCTATAAGCAGTGGCGGTTCAATTCGAAAATTTACCAAGTAGCCTTAATCTGATTCAAGAAAATAAACTGTCTGGAATCGGATACCCGCCATTGATTATAGCCTGTGTTATGAGACGCACTCCCTCTATTGGATAAGTTTCCGAACAGATAAGTCTTCATCAATATCTTCCCAATGTATACCAACACCGTCGCCAATAAGCCGCCAATTATTTTTCTGTTCGGCGGTTGCTTTAATCAGTCTTGGAAACCATTCTAACGGCACTCCCACTTCACGGCCATCTTCCAGACGGACATACAGCATATCCTCTGTAAACCAGATGTCTACTGCTTTGGGAACCGATTCAATTGAAGTATTCATACCAGGATTTATTAAACATTTCTTGATTTTCTTCTACTAAGTTACGGAGTTTTGATAATTGCCGCGAAGTAAGGCGTAGTGAGACTGAAAGCTCAATTGGGTTCAGCCAAAATTTTGCATACCCACCTCCATATTCTATGTGTATGTGTGGTGGTTCGCTGCCTTCATTGCTGAAAAAGAAAACCCGGAAACCATCTTTATGTAATATAGTTGGCATAATTTGTTTTCATATGGAGTGTCTCATAACGATCTGCAGCTTGGCGAAGGCGGGATTTTTCAGCACGACACTTCATAAGATGCACAGAGTTTAGATTTAGCACTTCATATCATAGAAGCACGAATCCCCCGCTTTTGCCAATCTGCTGTTATATGGCGTTTTTTTTATATTTCAAAATCGATGTAAACTCCATTATGGTCAGACATAAATTTCCGTTGTTCGTTAAAATGATTCCATGCTCCGACTTCGTAATTTTTCATTTGTCTCAATAATTCGTTTGAAATGCAAATGTGGTCAATATTATTTCTTGTTTTCCCTGTAATTGGGTCTTCTGTAAGAAATTTTTCAAAGAAATCAATTTCAGTTACAGATTTTAAGTCAAGCTTGGTCAATAAATCTGTAAGTATTTGTCTGACTTTTTGTGTGCCGTAACCTTGGTTGTTAAACCGGCTTTGATTAAAATCCCCAATTACAAATAAGGGAAGTTTTTCGCTTTCAATTAAGTTTTCCCAATTATCACTTTGAGCCAATAAATCCTTTTCATGATATTCCCAAATTTTGTAATTCAGACTTCCATAGCGAACCCCTGAAACTCCAGCATTGTGATATGGAATGATTGTGCCAAAAACTGAAATATTTCCAAAAGGGAATTTTACGATTCCGCTTACGGTCCTGTAATTGTCAAAAGTTTCTATTTGTTTGATAATTTCCCATTTTGACCAAATTGTAACCCATTGTTCTTTTGGCGTTCTGTCGTATGATAAAGTACTGATTTGAAAAGGATAAAGTTTAGATAAATCAACTGCTTTTGAAGTTTCCGTGATTACAATTAAGTCTGCATTTATTTCTTGAATTTTTTCAATTGCAAGTTTTGTCTTTTCACTTCCCAATTTTGGTCTTTCAAGATTCCAATTTGCGATTCTATACATTTTCTTTTTCTGTGATATTCAATACTAATTCGTTTGGTTTAGGAAATTCCGTAGGCAAAAACTCAATTTTAAATGGCAATTCCATTGATTTCAAATCTTCAATTTTCTTGTCAAGTAGATGGCTTATTCATGAATCACAGATTTAATATCAATCCTCTGATCAAAAAAATCATAAAATTGCAAATAATAATATCCATAAGAGCGCTCTATTAATATACTGTTTCGAGGGCGGGCGCGGATTACAAAGCAGTAGGGGCACGATTAATCGCGCCCCTACTGTTATTTGAAAAATTTATTTTACCACGACTATACTCGTTGTCTTATTTCCCAAAGCACACTGCACGCGAATAAAATAGCATCCTTCTGCAAAGTTGTTCATGTCAATCGACATATCGCTGTGCGAATTCTGTCGTTGCCTGAAACACAGACGGCCACCCGCATCAAATACCTGAACAACCGGTGTATCATCACCCGTATATAAAATCTGCAACGTCATTACATCCTTTACCGGATTCGGCGATATTTTTAATTCAAATATTGGATCCCCCTGAAGGCCGACGCAATCCAATCTGACGACTGTAAGTGCATTGGATAAGCTGAAGCATCCTTCAAGGTCAGTAAGCAAATTGTTGCCAATCTCGAGACCAGTCAATGGTCCATCATAACTTACATGCAAAATAAAACAAGTGCCTGGAGGCGCATCATTGAAATTAACGTCTCCAGGTGAGGTTGGAAGACTTAAAATGGTATACAATGAATCAGTGATCACGTACTGAGAATTCGCACCTACCTCTCCTGTCAATACAATTCCTGAGACAAAATCAGCTGTGCTGTCGCCGACACAAAATTCAAAAGGGCCGCCTGTGAGCTCACCACCAACGGGTTGATTGAGCGTCACTATAACTGAATCTGAAATCGCCAGGCACCCACTGACATCCTCAATCAGATTGTTGCCTATCATAAGTCCTGAGAGTGTATCGAAATAACTAATATTTACAATAAGGAACGTACCGGGACCGCTGCCTTCAAAATTTATTTGTCCTAAAGAGTCCGGCAAGCTCACGATGATATTTGACTCATTGATCACTATCCATTGTGAGTTCGCTCCGACGTTACCTGATAACAAGATGCCTGTTACATCAGTCATGCTATCTCCTACACAGAATTCAAACGGTCCACCAGTCAATGCACCCCCTTCCGGTTGATTGCGAATAACAGTAAGTGGATTAGAGATTCCGAAACAACCTACAAGATCTGTGAAAAGATTATTGCCTACCTCAAGGCCGGAAATGTCATTGTCATAACTTACATGCCATATGAGACACATACCTGCTCCGGCACCATCGAAATTGACTGAGTCAGGTGACACAGGAAGACCAAGAATGATGTTGTCAGCATTTGTAATGACCCATTGCGAATTCTCTCCGTTCTCACCGCTAAGCACTATCCCGGATACATGATCCGGAATGCCGTCTCCTACACAAAATTCAAACGGTCCCCCTGTCAATGTACCTCCGGCAGGTTGATTAAGGACTACAATGACTGAATCGGATATTCCGGAACATCCTGTAACCTCTTCAAACAAGTTATTGCCTACAACAAGACCTGACAACGTATCGAAATAACTGATATTCCAAATAAAGTAAACTCCGGGGCCATTGCCACCAAAATCAACTTCTGCCAGATTTCCCGGCAGGCCTATGATGATATTTATATCATTTGTTACTATCCATTGTGAATTAGGTCCGACATTGCCTGTCAGAATAATGCTGGTGACATCCGTAATGCTATCTCCCGCGCAGAATTCAAACGGACCTCCGATAAGATTGCCGCCCTCCGGTTGATTACGATTGACTGAAATTGAGTTTGAGAGATCGAAACATCCCATAACATCTGTAAGCAGATTATTGCCTGGAACAAGTCCGGTGATCGTATCGAAATAACTAATGTTCCAGATAAGGCATACCCCCTGGCCGGCGCCATCAAAGTTGACAGAGTCGAGTGATGTAGGTAGGCCTAAAATCATATTCGAATCATTCGTGATGACCCATTGCGAGTTCGGTCCCGTATTGCCGGTCAGTACTATTCCAGAAACAAAATCAGGAATGCCGTCTCCTACACAGAACTCAAACGGACCACCTGTCAACGTGCCACCTTCCGGCTGATTGCGAATGACAGTGACTGCGTTGGAAAGATCAAAACATCCCATAACGTCTGTAAAAAGGTTGTTTCCTGGTATGAGTCCTGTGAGTGTGTCGAAATAACTGATATTCCAGATCAGGCACATACCTTGTCCGGCACCATCAAAATTGACAGAGTCGAGAGATGGAGGAAGGCCCAGGATCATATTGACATCATTCGTGATGACCCATTGCGAATTCTGTCCACTGTCGTCGGACAGTACTACTCCTGAAACATAATCAGGAATGCCGTCACCTACACAGAACTCAAACGGTCCACCTGTCAGTGTGCCACCTTCCGGTTGATTGCGAATAACCGTAATAGGATTGGATAGATCAAAACATCCTGTGACATCTGACACTAAATTATTGCCCGGAACAAGTCCTTCGAGCGTATAGAAATAACTGATATTCCAGATCAGGCACATACCCTGTCCGGCGCCGTCAAAATTTACAGAGTCGAGTGATGCAGGAAGCCCCAGGATCGTGATGAATTCATCCGTAATGACCCACTGAGAAGATGATCCGAAATTGCCGGATAATACTACACCTGAAACATAATCAGGTATACTATCGCCTACACAGAACTCAAATGGTCCTCCTGCCAACGAGCCGCCTAAGGGCTGATTTCGAATGACAGTGATTGAGTTTGAAAGATCAAAACATCCAATAACGTCAGTAAGAAGGTTATTTCCTTGTGTGAGCCCTGCGAGTGTGCCGAAATAACTGATGTTCCAGATAAGGCATACACCCTGTCCGGCGTCATCAAAGCTGATAGAGTCAAGTGATACAGGCAGGAGCAGGATCATATTCGAATCATTCGTGATGACCCATTGCGAGTTTGGTCCAGTATTGCCGGACAGTACAAATCCTGAAACATAATCAGGAATGCCATCACCAACACAGAACTCAAACGGACCACCTGTCAGTGTGCCGCCTTCCGGTTGATTGCGAATAACCGTGAGTGAATTTGAAAGACCAAAACAACCGGCAAGATCAGTCAACAGATTATTACCTACTATAAGCCCTGAAAGGCCATCCCCATAACTTATATTCCAGATCAGGCACATACCCTGTCCGGCTCCATCAAAATTTACAGAGTCGGGTGATGCAGGAAGACCTAGGATCACATTGGCATCATTCGTAATAACCCACTGCGTGTTCTCACCTGTCTGACCTGTCAGTACAATACCTGATACATGATCAGGCACCCCATCGCCGACACAGAATTCAAATGGCCCTCCTGTAAGTGTACCACCATCAGGAGCATCACAGCAATTAGCGACAATTGTTATTTCATCTATATCCCATGCTGAGACAGGTTCCCCATTTCCAATGGGGCAATAGGGTAGTAATTCAATATTAAATAGGGTGGGTTCTGAAACGGTGAAAGCCGGACCTGAGAAACTGAATGTATTTAGATTCCAGGTGAGTTCAGTGGCAATATTAGTGGACAAGAAAACTTCTACCCCATTTTTCAGAATCCGGACACCGAAAAGTGTTGGATAATTATTTGGACCGGTAGCTCCGGTTATCCAGACATATTCCGTGGGTGCTTTTTCATAAAAGGATAGCTCGCTGAGCGTGGCGCTCCCGGTGCTGTCCGGAGATAACATCAGGTCAATTCGCAGGGCTTCATCTGCTGCCGGAGTAAAATTGCATGCAGGATTGCTGCCTATGCACATCGCCAGTGCTCCATTCACTCCCGGGGTGCAGGAATGCTTGTTGACTTGAGGATTATTACGATAGAGATAACCTCCCAGTACTTCCAGATCAGCACACGTGCTATTATTGATCTGGGGGGTAAACTCGCTGTAGTCCATTTGATCTCCCGTATTCAAGATCGCATTACAGGCATCCAGATCAAAATAGATGGATGAAGATTGGGCTTGTACCAAATGGAGTACAGTAAATGCAAGGAAGGAAGTGAAGGCGGATTTTTTTACATATAGTGATTTCATTGCAATTAGTTAGTTACACAATTAAAGCTCATTGTCAAATTGAAATTCTGCATCTTCAATATCTGGAGGAGTATATATGTTACCAAAAATATAGGCTGGATGACACAAACTCTTTCAAAACCCAATTTCGAAACTGCAGGAAGGGACCACTAATATACTAAAAAAAAAGAGGAGGCCCTTTGGCCTCCTCTCACGGCCATTTCATCCCTCAGCCGCCCTTAAAATAGAATCCCCAAAAAAGCAAAAAGAAGAGTAGCACGTTGGGCTGTTTGGGAACCCACAACTTTTACTCCTCCTTCCAACAACTAATGTGAATTCATAATATGCTGGTAATAGGATTATGCTTATTTTAAAATGTACTTCCTATCGCAAACATTAATTTGAAAGTATATGAAGGGATCAGGATCATTAGGCCTCCTCCATGCATCTTCATAAATTCTTATGGTGGCAAATCTCCCACAAAATATATTAGGAAAATATACTATTTGTTAGTCTCATTATAAAGATTTTATAAAGATTTTCAGACGAATATGGAGCCATTGATTTGACGGCACAAAATTACTCTAACTCAAAAACAGCTCATGATGCCTTTCGGTGTTAAAACCCAGCTATAAATATTCATTTTTAAAGAATATGTGTTGTAAAAATATATGATATTAAAACGAAAGCTAATGCAGTTGAGCAATTCCGGGTTGACAAAAAATAATAATATGTTTGCACAATCATCCTGGTCTTATCCTCCAGGTAGAATTACCCTTTATGAGTTTTGATTTACTTTTTTGAGTTGAACATATCAATTGATTTGATGACAACGTGATCCTGCAAATTCGTTTGTGTCACTAGTGATCAAATAATAAATTTTAATCCCATGAAAATGAAAGTGACAAACTTTCTCTGGTTGGCTTTTTGCATGAGTCAATCGCTCATTGCACAGCAAGGTGTTGTCTCATCCGGGGGCGATATTCTTTCCACAAACGGTTCCGTTGCATATTCTATAGGACAGATTGCTTATGCATCCGTCTCTGGTGAAACAGGAATTGTGAATCCAGGCGTTCAACAACCATTTCAGTTTGACCTTGTGGGTATCAATGACTTCCATAGGGATTATTTTATTAACCTCTATCCTAATCCTGCAAATCAGTTTTTATTTCTCCAATTATCAACTGATGAAGGTATAATTCAGGCGCAAGATTTCTTTGCCAGGGTCTATGATGTGAAAGGAAATCTTCTCATCACCCAGATGTTGAGACATGACGTCACAACTATTTTGATCAGTGAGTTGCCGGAGGCTTTGTATTTCGTTCAGGTTTGGCAGGCAAACACATTCATCCATTCAATTTCATTTTCTAAAACAAATTAAGTCATGAAAAGCCTACTGTCCTTTTCAATCTTATTGATATTGCTATTAGCGAATAGCTTTGATGTAATGGCGCAATCTCCAAACAAAATGAGTTACCAGGCCGTCATACGGAATGGTGATGGAGCACTGATTTCAAATCACGATGTGCGCACAAAAGTCAGCCTATTAAAAGGTTCTCCTAATGGCACAAAAGTTTATTCAGAAATTCATCTAATGACTTCTAATATTAACGGACTTGTCAGTTTTGTTATCGGTAGTGGAACCTCTGTTATTGGCGATATTGCCCTTATTGACTGGGCGCAGGGACCTTATTTTATTAAAACAGAAACTGATCCCACAGGTGGAACCACATTTTCCATTTCTGGAACAAGTGAGCTACTTAGTGTGCCATTCGCCTTATATGCCGCGAATGGTGGCACTCCTGGACCAACAGGTCCGAAAGGAGACAAAGGAGACAAGGGCTTGAATGGAATCAATGGCATAAATGGCGTCGATGGAGCAAAAGGAAGCAAAGGTGATCCTGGACCGCAGGGGCCTATAGGACCTAAAGGGGATACTGGGCTTAAAGGAGACATGGGGGACCTTGGTGATGATGGTCCTAAAGGGGATAAAGGAGATCAGGGCTTGCAAGGTATACAAGGTCTACAGGGCTTGCGAGGTCTACAAGGCTTACAAGGTGTACAGGGCATTCAGGGCATTCAGGGTCTTCAGGGATTTCAAGGGCTACAAGGTTTGCAAGGTCTTCAGGGCATACAAGGCGTTCCCGGACCAACTGGTGGATCAAATCAGCAGATTATTTTTAATGATGGCAATACTGCTGCAGGAGATCCGGAGTTCTTATTCGATAAGAGTACAAACAGTATGGTTCTCGGCTCAAACATTATCAATCCAAATGTGGCTTTTGAAATCCAATCTGTGTCAGGAGCTTTTATGCTGCCACGTATGTCCACAGCGCAACGCAATCAGCTTTCTGCTTCACCTGGTATGATGATATATAATACTGAGGTGGATAAATTTCAGGGATATGGTAATGAATTTAGTTCTGCATCTGGAGCCCAAAGTGAAGTAACTTCAGGAGATTATTCTTTAACAAATACCGGCACTGAAATGACTGCCATAGCTCAAAGTTTCAAACCGTTAAGTAGTGGCGAACTTCAACAAATTGAAATTAAGGTCAGCAATTTTGACACTGGTATTATATTGTCGCTTAGTCTCTACAAAGGATCGATACCCGGAAATGGTGTTTTTCTTACTTCGACACAAGTCACTGTCGAGCATGGAGAATGGAATGTTGTAAATTTTCCCTCTGGCTTTGAATTACTTTCGAGCTTGACCTATTATTTTATACTTAGCGCAGCTGAGGTTTCTTCTGATCAGGCTTCAGTATGGACAAGTCAGGGAAGTTCGGGGGGAGAACACATGGGAGGATCAATATTTTATTTTAATACTGTTTCAGCTGAATTTGAAGCCGAGCCTTTAGACGATGTTGACTTTAATGTCATTTTACGAATAAACTCTCCAGATTGGAAAAATCTACATTAATGAGAGATTCCAGTATAAATGATATCATTAGATTGGCAGACCTGGCAATATCTAGGAAAGGGATCCCGAAGTAAATCTGTAGCCAACCCCACTTTCCGTAAGTATAAGTTTTGGCTGGTTGGGATCCACCTCTATTTTTTTACGAAGCTGCGCAACAAAGACACGTAAATATTGAGTTTCGGATTGATAACCACCTCCCCAAATCTCCTTCAGCAGGTATCCGTGTGTTAGGACTTTACCATCATTTTTTACAAATAATGCCAGTAAATTATACTCCGTAGTAGTAAGCTTCAGATTAGTGCCATCGCATAAGACAGTTCTGGCTTCAAAATCTATAGAAATAATTCCAGAAACCAACTTACTACTACTGTTGGCTGTGATTTGTCGTCTTAGTGAGGTTCGGATTCTCGCAAGTAACTCACCAGTCCTAAAAGGCTTGGTTATGTAATCATCAGCCCCGAGATCCAGTGCTCCAACAATATCTTCTTCCCGATTTTGTACTGATAGTATCAAAATGGGCTTACTATACCATTGCCTTAAATCCCTCAATATGTCTAATCCATTTCTATCAGGCAGTCCTATATCCAGCAATATCAAATCCGGTTGTAAAGAAGCAGCCAACGAAACGCCTTCCTTACCCTTAGCCGCATTTGAAACCTTGAAACCATTACTCTCCAGGACAATGTTGAGTAATTTCCGAATCTGAGGCTCATCATCTATTACAAGGATAGCAGGCTTATTCATTTTTTAAATTTTGAATAAAAGAGGTTTCAGCAGGTATCTCAATGAAAAAGCAAGCACCTCCACTGATATTATTACTTAAAACGACAGAACCACTATGCGCTTCTACAAAACCTTTGACTATTGATAATCCAAGTCCTGTTCCTCCGGAATTCGAAAGTCCTAATCTGTAAAATTTATCAAAGGCGGCTTGAATAGATGTTTCCGGAAAGCCCGGTCCATTATCTCTGAAGATGATTTTACAATTCCCGTTTTCGAACTTGGTATCGATGAAAATTTCAGCATGATCGGGTGTATAAATGATGGCATTCTGGAGCAGATTTAATATCACCTGCTCGATCAGGATGGCATCAAGTTTAAACAAAGGCAGGTTCTCGCCGGGTAGAAATATGATCGATTGAACTGTTTCTACCTGACGTCGATGGTGGATCACCCGGTGAATCAACTCATTTATATCGGTCCAATCCAGGTGTAATTTTATGATGCCCGATTCCAAACGGCTAACGCCGAGCAAATTTTCAACCTGTTGGTTAAGTCTGAGAGCTGCCGTGCTGACTTCCGACATCAATTCATTTTTATGTGTAGCTGTAAGGCCCCCATTTTGTTCATGCATTGCATCCATGCAACCGATAATAGTGGAAATGGGCGTTCTCAATTCATGGGAAAGAGAATTCAAGACTGTGTTATAGAACACAATTAATTTCTCCTTTTCCTCCTTGTCCCGTATCATCTGGTAACGGGCTTTCTGTCTGAAACTCAAACCTACATTAACAAGCGCGATGATAAAATACATCGCAAAGAGGAATAAATCTTCTTTGTTCTCAAAATTGAACTCATATATTGGTGGTCTAAAGAAGTAGTTCCAGGTTAACGCACTTAATATCCCAGCCAATAGCACTGGAACAATATCAAAAACGATAGCCAGGATGGACATTACTAACAACATAATCAGGGCCACACTTTGATGACCTATAGTAGTTTCCAAAAAGGATCCGGCTAAGGCCAGCAG
This sequence comes from Saprospiraceae bacterium, assembly GCA_039930325.1. Classification (GTDB taxonomy): domain Bacteria; phylum Bacteroidota; class Bacteroidia; order Chitinophagales; family Saprospiraceae; genus Opimibacter. The sequence goes on along the minus strand of JBDSPM010000059.1, from coordinate 4,241 downwards.
AAAAAAAATGGAGATGCTTAAAGAATATTGGGCAGGTAAGGGAACTGATCTGCGCAGATTTCTTTTAATTGGTAATTGAATTTTCATATTTACAAATTGCGTTCGTGTGCTCCGATTTCCTGTTGTGTACGCTGGGAGGGGTGAAAATTATAAGTCCAGGAAGTAGCAAGAAAAAAAGCCCGGTAAACCTCCCTGTCTTTTCCATTAAGGGCAGGCATTTGTAATAAATGAATGGTAGAGTCCATCCAGGTTATATGAAAAAGTATTCGTTGGTTAATACTTATATCTAAAAAGGCTGAATCACTTTTAAGGTCTTCAATCATTGATTTTATAAATTCCCTTTCCTTGGTTCTCTCGGTTAGATGTTCACGAAAACTTTCTGCAAAAAAGCCCATTGTCACAGCAAGAAATATCATTAAGAATTCAAGTAAATATTCTTTCCCGGGCTTTGGTTTGTGATGAAGGTCGGGGTGATAATGTTCTTCCATATTTTCGGTTTCTTGTTTTGGGGCTACATTGTCAATTTCGTCGATAGGAATGATTTCGTTCGAAATATTTTCCGACTTTGTGTTTACTGGGTTCTCTGAAATTTTTTCTCCTACGTTGTCCTCCATTTGTCTTAATTTCTTAGTTGGTCAAAATATTAGAGTATTCAAACGTATGATAGTGCCGTTGAGTTAAAAAATGTCATCCAGGGCTGTTTTGTGATGGAAGTTGTGCATCAGTTACCCTTGTTATCGGCCGTTTTTTTCACACTCAAGTTAGGAATTCTTCAGCAGTGATATTTGCTTGTTTTAGAATTGCTCTTAATGTTCCTTCCGGCATATCTCCAGCATGGTTTGGAACTGTGGTGTACCGATTTGAGATAGGATTGTGCCAGATTTCATGACTACCTGCTGCTTGTCGGTGAAATTCAAACCCTAAACTTTTTAATCGTTTAATGATTTCGCGGTAACTGAATCCGCCTAATCGTCCCATTTCAGATTCCGATCAAAAGTGGATAGTCAAACTTATCACCCAATTTTTTAATCTGGTTGCCATCGTTGGATTGAGCTTCCAACAATTTTTTAACTACATCACGTGCGATTTCTAATGTTTCGGCAATAGTTCGGCCTTGTGCCACTAAACCCTGCACATCATCTGATGTTGCTAAGTATAAACCTTCTGGTAATTTTTCTATATGGATTTGAATGGTGCCTTCCATGGTTTAGTTATAAGAGATGTAAGTTACGGGTTTACAGAGATAGTCACAACTTGTTCATTGGCCGATAACGTTTAAAATACGCAATTACCGATTAGCTAACCACCTGATTCTCTTCATTAGCAGATTGCGTTTCGCCATATCTTCATTGCGTGAATATAAATATGCGTTTTTTAAATCTTCAGTACCTCGTTAAATTGAGGTCAGCTAAATGTAATCTCTTATCTCTCCACCACAAACTGCACAACTCCACTCTTCCCGTTATTTATAATCCCAAGCATATAAGATCCCGCATGGAGCTTTTGTACATCGAACTGAATTGCATCGGCAGTATCTGTATATACCACCTGCTGCCAAAGAACACGTCCCGAAAGGTCAGTGATCATACAGTTCATCGGACCGGAAGCAAATCTAATTGATGCAACTCCATTGTCTCCAAATCCGGGATCTATTGAACCGTCCGGCAGATAAAGAACTACAGCTATGCGTTCGGTACCCCCAAACCAGGGGTGGCCCCCCTGCGTTGCTGATGCGATAATTTTTTAACCGGGCGGTAACAATAAATTATACAGGTGATCACACGGTTAAATATTTGGAGTAAACCACTTTCCGTGAATCCCGGTTTCCTTAAAAAGAAAATCTAAGATTATAAAAAGCTTATATTTAACAAGTTAGGCCTGTCCGATAGACTAACTTTGCCGACAGGTCTAGCCAGGCGTGAAGTGAAATAGCATATTTTTTAAGTTCCAGGCAACCTTTAATACCATAGAAGCATAATAGTATGTAGCCAAAATAGGGTAATTGGGTCAAATAGGTATGTCAGAGGACGAAGCAATTAAAGGCACCATCACTGGTCTCCGATCAGCACAACTTTTCTTATATAATACGTATAGGACAAAGTGGTATATGATATGCCTTCGATATATGGCAAACAAGTCTGATGCCGATGATGCGCTGCAAAATGGATTATTGAACATTTTTTTGAAAATAACTCAATTCGATAGCAGGTTTGGGACCTTTGCAGCCTGGTCCTCTCGCATCATAGTCAATGATTGCATTATGCTGATCCGAAAAAATCAAAGATCATTGGTGACCACAGCATGGAGTGAAGAGGCCATCATTTATGACGAAGCAGAGTCAACTATTGACATCTTGTCAAGGAAGGAATTGATGGGGATGATCCGAAAATTACCCGATGGGTATCGAACAGTCTTCAATATGTATGTAATTGAAGGATATTCTCATAAGGAAATTGCTGAATATTTGTCGATATCAGAAAATACATCCAAGTCGCAACTCTTCAAAGCAAAAAAAATGCTCAAGCAAGTGTTAGAAATCATTATTTAAGAAAAAAACATGGAGCCTAAATACGATAGATTGGACGAATTTTTCAGGAAGCAATTATCTGACACCACTCCTGATGCCAGCTGGAATGTACCGGATGATAGCATTTTTGAAAACGCCATCAGTCAGGTTCCTGTTCCTTCCGGGAAAAAGAAGAGACGTTTTGTACTGTTCTTTTTGGGATTGGGGGTATTAATGGTTTTTATGATCCATGAGTATACAAGCGCACACAAGTTTGATCAACTTAAATTATATACAACCAAATTGGAGCAAATCATTCAAAAATCAAAAGAAAATTCACCGGCCGGATCTTTCATTTATTCTGCTCAAAATAGCAATGATCCAGAAAAAACAGATTTGTCCAAAGCCTCCACTATCGATGCAATTCAGAAAATGCCATCGAACCCTCAGATAAAGGCTTCTAAAATTGTTACCTCTAATCAAAGCGGCATGGTGATGTCAAAGGATGGTTTCAATGCATCCTCGCCGCGGTCCTACAGTGGATTTCAATCAGTTCCTTTCACAACGCATTTGCAGGATGAGGATGCACTGATTCGCGACAACGCAACACTGGCTCAGCAACTACAGGTCCAACATCGGCAACTTTCATTGACCGATAAACTTCCAGCAATACCATCATCAATAAACGTAACGGAACGCATCATACCTGCATTGAATATAGTGCCGGACTTGGCAATTTGTCATGCTGAAAAGAACAATGTACATACCTGGAGTGTCGGTCTGCTTGGTAATGTAAATTCATCATGGCTGACCATGAGCCATGTACCTGTAACGATGGAAAAGCAGCTAACGAAGTATGATCATGCACAAACATCATCCGGCATCCAAGCATTTGTTCTGAAAAATCTTTCTGATCGATGGTCTTTATCTTTTGGGCTGGGATATAATCAGTACAAAAGTAAGAGTGAGTTTGTCAATACATTGTATTATGATGAAAATAACGAGATCATTACTGTAAGCGGTGACCATATTTACAATGCCGATTTAGAAATGACGAACCCACTTGGCGCCCACAGATCGCGAACTAATATAATATTGGATCAAAGCATGCATCAAAATGATCTGATCACAGAAAATATGTTTATCCGGCAGACTTTTACGGTAGCCAGTATTGATTTGGGCATGGATTATAGGTTGGTGCGCGATAAGAAATTTGGATTATATACAGGTGCCGGAATAGCGTATAATGTAAATATGGCTTTGAAAAATGAATTCGATGTTACTTTATCTGCCAATGGCTTCAATCACCATTACCAGGAAGTAGTCAATACATTGGGGGGTTTTCGAAAAACTTTTGCTTCTGCGTATTTCAAACTTGCAGGAGAGTATCAACTACACGATCGGTGGAGTCTCTTCATAGAAACAAAGTTTGGACAAAGCATCGGAAGTCTGAGAGACAGCCGGCCGGCTTCCGGACCCAGGACCTTCCTGAATGATCTGCATTTAAGTATAGGAGCTGCATATCATTTTTAATCCTGTGTCATCGTTACGCTCCACCGCTCTCAATACCTGAGTAAGCAATATAAATAATCAGAAAATATATTTTTCTTCAGGCAACCTTTCTGGTGTGCCCGGCATAATGTTATTATGTACATACGTCAGTATGGATTCGATATGAAAACAAAATCAAAAAAAGAATCCATTCTCCCATTCAGCTCATACGCGAAATACTGCA